>CAZTJW010000067.1:0-4154 GCA_964613775.1 uncultured Thermotogae bacterium | reverse complement strand
TGGAGCGTTCAGTGTGGTAAGATCAGGGAGTGGTGCTGTCCTTATAATCGATGATGTCTACACCACCGGTGCGACAGTGGAAGAATGCGCTCGTGCAATCAGGGCACGCGGATATGCGCCGGTATACGTGCTAACCGTGGCACGCGCATAAAGGGGACATGGTACGGGTGGAGAGGGTTGTCCTGGGGAAGCTTGCTACCAATTGCTATCTAGTAGACAGCGGCGAGACGACGGTCCTGATCGACCCCGCCGTTTACGATGAGCGGTTGCGCGCGTTCCTGCACGGACGTAAAGTAGACTTCGTCGTGAATACACATGGCCATTTCGACCACGTGGGCGGTGACTGGGCGCTCAAGAAGAGCGGAGCACAGCTTTTCATCCATCGTGCTGACCTCCGGTTTGTGGATGAATTCTACCCCGGGCACCCGCCGTTTGACCGCTACATTGGCGATGGTGATGAGATCGCCGGTCTGCATGTCATCCACACCCCGGGCCACTCCCCAGGAAGCATCACCCTCATCGGCGATGGAGCGTTGTTCACTGGCGATCTCCTGTTCGCCGGGTCGATCGGGCGCACCGACTTTCCCGGCGGATCGGGCGTGGATATGCGGCGTTCGCTTGCACGCATCCTCTCCCTTAGCGCTGATTTTCGCGTGTATCCTGGACATGGACCATACACGCGTCTTTCTACCGAACGGCGGGTGAACCCGTACCTACGGGAGCTGGTAGAAAATGGCTGACCGATCGGACGTGGAAGCGATCAAGGCACGGCTGAACATCGTCTCTGTGCTCTCTCGCTATATGACCCTCACCAAGTCCGGGTCGCGGTACAAGGGACGCTGCCCATTTCACAAGGACAATACCCCGTCCCTGTACGTCGATCCGGAAAAGGGACTATGGCACTGCTTTGGCTGCGGTGCAGGCGGGGACATGTTCGGGTTCGTGATGAAGATTGAGGGGATCACGTTTCCCGAGGCTTTATCTCGCCTGGCTGCCGAGGCTGGAGTCGAGATCTCTCATCACGACGATGGGGCACGGGAGAAGCTATATCGGATAAACGCGGAGATAGCGCAGTACTTTGCGGATAATCTGCGCCATCCTCGGATAGGAAAACGAGCGCGCGATTACCTAAAGCAGCGGGGGTACATGCCCGCGGTGTGGGAGCGGTACGGGCTCGGTTACGCGCCCAACAACTGGGAGGGGCTAAAGACGCGGTTTTCAGCGCGGTACGGCGTGCAAACGCTCGTCGACCTCGGGTTCCTCGTCAAAGGAAAGCAGGGGAGTGTATACGATCGGTTCCGCGACCGCGTGATCTTCCCGATCTACGATCTCACTGGACGACCGATCGCGTTCGGCGGGCGCGCATTCGCCGGCGAACCGAAGTACCTAAACTCCCCAAAGACGCCGCTGTTCGACAAGGGACGGCACCTGTACGGGCTCTCCTGGGCGCGGGACAAGATCACTGCTCAAGGGGAAGCGATCCTCGTCGAGGGGTACACCGATGTCCTGTCGCTGCACACGGCGGGGATTGAAAACGCGGTCGGAAGTATGGGGACATCGCTCACCCAAGGGCAGGCTGGGCTTCTATCCCGGTTCACCAAGCACGTGGTAATTGCCTACGACCGGGACTCGGCCGGGGGAGCGGCATCAGTACGTGGGATGCAAATATTGCGTAATGCTGGTCTTGCCGTACGCGTGGCCCAGTTCCCCGCAGGAGAAGATCCGGATAGCTACGTGCGCGGTGCCGGACGGAGTGCGGTAGATCAGGTAATCGCTGCGGCAGTGCCGTTCCACATTTTCTTTTTGCACGCGCTTGCTGAGCGGTACGATCTTACCACACTATCGGGAAAGGAAGGGGCGCTCGCCGATGCGCGCCCGTTCTATCAAGGGTTGCGCAGCCTCCCGCTGCGCCGGGAAGTGGCACAGCGGTTGGGAGAGTTGGTCGACCTGCCGGGAGACATGGTGGAAAAGGAGCTGGCACGCCAGCATGCGGTGCGGGAAGCTATATCGCCCGCTGAACATGAAGGGATTATCTGGGGGAAGGAAGACGTGATTATTTCCCTGCTGGTACGTGGGGAGGCGCGGTGGGAGGAAGTGGGACAGGTTGCTGGGCCGTCCGATTTTTCTCCACGTTACCGTCCAGTGGTGGAGGCAATCGCCGCCCATGGCGATCCAATCGATGTATCTCAGCTTGTCCTCGACCTCGATGAGGAATCGGTGCGGTTGGTGAGCAAACTTGCTATTGCCCCGGTTGTATTTAGCGATCCTAAGAAAGCCCTTGACGACGCGTTGGTCCGGTTGGTCCGTATTCCACGCATTGAGGGGCGGTTGGCACAGTTGCGAGACGAGATAAAAGAAGCGGAAAAATTGGGCAAAAGAGGGGAGATCGATGAACTTCAGCGGTCCTATCGCGCGCTGGTGGTGGAAAAGGTGAAAAGGAGGAAATATGCCCAAGGATGAGAAACAACCCGCAAAGCAAACCAACAAAGTCCCGGCTGCTGCAGAAGTACCTCCTGTGGACGATGAACTTGAGCCACTCGGAGATGCTGACCTGCTCGTAGAGTCGGACGTCATCCCCGCTGCTTCGGAGGAAGAGATCGTCGACGCCCCTGTCATTGAAGACAAGCCGGATCAAGGGGTGGTCGAGGAATGGAACAAAAAGGAGCGCACCACGCGCCGGGAGGACCCGGTGAAGACGTACCTGCACGAGATCGGAAAGGTCCCCCTCCTCACTAAAGAAGAAGAGGTGGCCCTGGCGATGGCGATGGAGGCGGGAAAAGAAGCGGAAAAAAAGTTGGAAACCGCGCGCATCTCCGCGGAGCGGGGGATTCAGGTAATCACTTCGGAAGAGAAGGAAAAGCTGGAGGAGATCGTCAAAAAAGGGGAAGCTGCACGAGAACGGTTAACCGTGTCCAACCTCCGTCTGGTCGTTTCGATCGCCAAGCGGTATATGAACCGCGGGTTATCGTTCCTTGATTTGATTCAAGAGGGGAACATGGGGTTGATGCGCGCGGTGGAGAAATTCGATTACAAGCGGGGATACAAGTTTTCCACCTACGCCACGTGGTGGATCAGGCAGGCGATCACCCGCGCGATCGCTGACCAATCCCGCACCATCCGCGTGCCGGTGCACATGATCGAAACGGTGCGCGAGCTCAACCGCATCAAGCGTGAATACATCCAGAAATATGGCGCTGCCCCTACTCTGGAGGATCTGTCTCGCATTACTGGTATGTCGATCGATAAGATCAAGAAGGTGGAGAACGTCTCTCAGTACACGGCATCGCTCGAGCGGCCGATCGGGGATGACGAGGAGGACACCCTTGGCGATTTCATCGAGGATCCACATTCTCCATCCCCAACCAAGGAGACGTTCCGCATGTTCCTGCGCGAGCAGCTCAACCGCGCCTTGGACCAGCTCGATGAGCGGGAACGTGAGATCCTCAAGCTCCGTTATGGACTTGAGGACGGGCACCCGCGCACCCTGAAGGAGGTTGCGCTCAAGTTCAACATCACGCGCGAGCGCATTCGCCAGATCGAGATCAAGGCAATCGAAAAGCTGAAGCATCCCTCCCGTCAGGCGGAGCTCAAGAAGTTCCGCGAACTCCTTCTCGGGGAGGATTGATTGCCGGTTCTCGTTATCCTCGGCCCGACGGGGGTGGGAAAGAGCGCCGTAGCGGTGGAGGTAGCAAGCCGTCTAACCGGAGAGGTGATCTCAGCCGACTCGCGCGCCTTCTTCCACGGGCTCGATATCGTCACCGATAAACCTTCCCCTGCGGTCCGCGCTGCGGTACCCCATCACCTGATCGATATCGTCGAGGTGACTGAAAATTACGATGCGATGGCTTTTAGAAAGGATGTTGCCCGCTTGATCCCAGAAATCCAGGCACGCGGGCACCTCCCGATCATCGCCGGCGGAGGGACCCTCTACCTCGGAGCGGTCCTGCGTGGGATCTTCTCCGGGCCGTCCGCCGATCCCGCCATTCGTGCTCATTTAAGCACACGTCCTCTTCCCGAACTCTACGCCACACTTGCGCGGGTCGATCCGGTTGCTGCGGCGAACATCCACCCGCATGACCGGCTACGCATCACGCGCGCTCTCGAGGTATACGAGACGACCGGCCGGCCGATCAGCGCGCTTCAGAAAGAGGCGG
>CAZTJW010000066.1:0-4175 GCA_964613775.1 uncultured Thermotogae bacterium | reverse complement strand
CTCTAATGCCCTGCAGCTTGCTGCGGGGTTATTTACCCCCTATAGCTTGCTATAGGCCGTTCAATAGCGCTTTTTATAAATGTCACGTGGAATAATTCCCTTTCCCTTTGCGATTTGATATACTGGTCATTTGGAGGTGGTGCAATGGGAAGATTATTGCTTACCGAAGTTGCTTTCTTCGTTGTTCCGACATTAGCCACTCTACCAGTTGTTCTTCAGCCGAATGAATCGGGGTACTCCGCGCCCGGGCTTTCTTCGCCGTTGATGGAAAAATGGCTTGGATTCCGGTAGAAGCCGCGCCGGGGAAGCTTCAGCGGAGTGACCTCATACGACCCGGATGGAAGGATCGTCTTCTACCATTGGAATTTTGGTGATGTACAACTACAGACGGGAGGAGCGTCCAACACGTGTTCACTAGACCAGGAACTTACATCATCACCCTGATGGTGACCGACAGTCGCGGCACGCAGGCGTTCGCTACCTATCGGTTCGCCGTGCGAAAGCCGAGTGCTTACACCCCGCTTCCTCCCACGGTGACTGTGGCTGCCATAAGTAAAACGTAAGTAACGTCGATGCGGACCTGTGTTCTTCTCTTCCTCATGCTGTTAGCGCCGTTTCTTTCTAGCGGCCAGGGGATTCCTTCTTCGTGGGGGTCGCTTACCCACTACACGATCAACCTGAAAATCGACTTCACCGCCGGCGCGTTTCACGGGAAGGAGACGGTCAGTTACGCAAACACCAGCTCAAGGGAACTGGGTGCAATCTACTTCCGCCTCTATCCGAATTCCCCGTACCTGTACGGCCCGGGCACGTTACATGTCGATAGAGTGCGGGCGCAAGATGTAGCCCTTACGGCCACCCCGACCGGCGATGAAACGATCCTCCCCATTTACCTTCCTTCCCCGCTTCCTCCTCAAAGTCGCACTACAATTGCGCTTAGCTTCACCGGGGACCTTTCCCGGTGGCATGACAACCTGCCTTCATCTTCCAGCGATTACGGAATCTATGCGGCAAATAAGCACACATTGACCATGGCCTCGTTCTACCCAATCCTCGCGGCCTACAATCCCGGGGCAGGGTGGGATCTGAAGCCGGTTGGGCCAATCGGGGACCCAGTGACAAGCGATATCGCCGATTACGACGTGATCGTCACTGTGCCAATCGGGATCACCGTCATCGCCTCGGGGAAGCAAGTGGGAAAGATGCGGATAAACGGTGAGGTGCGGTATCACTTTGCTGGGAAAGCGATGCGCGATTTCATGCTCGTTGCTGGGGATAACTTCACTATCCACACCGCGAGCATCCCAGGGACGACGCTCGCTGCATACTTTTCCCCGCGCGACCGACGTGCCGCTGCTATCGCGCTTGCCCATGGAACGCGTGCGCTCACCATCTACGACGCGCTATTCGGCCCGTGCGCCTATTCCTTGATCAACCTCGTCGAGGTGCCGCTTGCCTACGCGGCGGGGATGGAATACCCGGGACTGATCTTAATCGGAGCACACTACAGTTTGGCTCCAGACGCGCAATTTTTTGCTATCATTGTGTCACATGAACTCGCGCACCAATGGTGGTACGCCGCAGTGGGGAACAACGTCAGTACAGAACCGTGGCTCGATGAAGCACTTGCCACTTATTCCTCCGTGATTTACCTGGAAAAGACCGCCGGATCAGCAGCCGCACGCGCGGTCCTCAGGGGATTCCGGGATGATTATCAACGTGCCCGTGCTGCTCATCCTGAGCTTTCCGTAGCAAGCTCCACCGATCAGTTCCCGGACGATGCCACATACAGCGCGATCGTGTATAGCGGCGGCGCATGCTTCCTTAATGAAATACGAACCGCAATCGGCGACGATGCGTTCTTTGCTGCCCTTTCCGCGTATTACCGGAGGTTTGCATTCCGCCGCGCGACCGGGGATGATCTCCTCGGAGCGTTTGAACGCGCGTGCAGATGCGATTTGGGAAAGATCTACTCCGAATACCTTCAGCCAGCACTGGTAAAATCACCATAGGAGAAACTTTCCGGAATCCACTGTGTATCTTCAACAAAAAGGAGGGAGTTTCGATGGACCATCAAAAGTTTGTCATCAGTGCAATCCCTATCCTGGTGCTCAGCCTATTCTTCATCGGGACCGGGGCAGTCGGAACCGGGGCAGATTTGCTTTCGACCGATTATTACCTTATTTCGATCGGTACAGTGAACGTCCCAATCGCTGACCTCATCCACACCACACAGACAGATGGGTACACCGTGATCGTGCGCAGCGGGGATGAGGTTCATTCCTACCGCGGGACGAACACGACGACCGCTCCGGAGAAGGAACTCATACAGGAGAGTCCGCTCCTCTACGTGGATGACGGTCAGTTTCTCCTGCAAGTGCAGGGCACAAACTACGATTATACAGTTCGCCCTGGAGAGGGGAAAAACTACACGTTGGTGATTGTGCCGCACACGGACCTTCCGATGGCGAATACTCTAACCACGGTGATCACCGAGCTGCAGAAGGTAAAGGTAGTGGGATCGGAGGTCAATATGGAGTTTCAGACGTTTCCCCAACATGCAGTAAAATCGCCGGCCCCGCCGGCCGGAGTACCGATTGATTCGCGACTGTACGCGGTGATGGTCGCTCCGAACTGGTTCACCGCTGCAGCCGATGCCGGTCTCACCCGCATTGGGCTGCGGGTGGAAGTGGTCGCGGAGAAGCTTCCCGACAGCGCGGTCCCGGAGGAATTCCGGCAGTACATCGAGAGCGAGACCGCTGGTCTGGCCAAGCTCCTTCTCCCAATCAATAAGCTCATTGATCTTGCACGGGCACCGACGATCGGTTACCTCCGCCCTCCCCACCAGCCGCATCCGGCGACACCATAAAGGGGGCAGGGAATGAAACGAATCATTATCTTCATCTTCATCATCGGGCTTCTCGGGATGGGAGCTTGGGCAGCTAAGCCGCAGTTGACGGTGGGAATTGATCAGGGAACGAAAGGCGAATGGGGTGAGATCATCGCTTCGTTCGCGGAGACAACCGGGATCAACGTCTCCCTGTATCCCTACCCGGCGAGCAGCCTGGGGCAACAGATCGTCCTTTCCGGGATAACTCGCTCGGGCAGGCTCAACCTAGTGATGGTGCACAAGGCGTGGGAGGCGAGTCTCGATCGTTATCTCGTTGATTTGACTCCGTACGCAGCTGAGCTTCGCAACCACGGGATATCACCGGTATATATCGGGAACAAGCTCCTCGGAGTCTGGATCCCGTTCGCTCCGGACTGGTTCCTCGGAGTGCTCGCGTGGCCCGAAAATCCGGAGGATGCAATCACTTTCCTCAGTGCGTTAGGTACGGGCAAGGCGGCACAAGCCGCAACCCCGACACCTCCAGCCAAGGTGAGCCCGGAGGGGGTAGTCAGAGCGTTCACCACCGCCAAGATTGCTCGGTCGGAGCATAACCCGAAGCTCGATGGATCCTTGGAGATACTGTTCCAAGCGGCCAAGGCCACGGTGGGGGCGATGGCTGCGCGTGTCATAGGAAACCTTCCACCGGTCGCTCAGACTGCCCTGTCCAGCCTAGCGAAGCTGTACGGTGTCCCGCTCAATGCCAATACCGGCACGGTCACTGTGGTGCTAGAGACGCGGAACGCGCAGGCAACGGCGAACAATGTTGCCGCCCTCGGGGTGAACCGAGGTGCGATCAAAGCTACATTTCGCCTGGTCAAGGTTACGGTGCCGTTGTCTGATCTTCCCACCTTGGCTGCACAGCTTGCTGGAGTGGGATTCATCCGGCCACCGTATCGTCCCTATCCGCTGGCAATTACCGGAGAAGGGATCGCCGCGATCAAGGCGGACGCCTACCATTCCGCCGGGATCACCGGGAGCGGGGTGAAGGTAGCGATCATTGATCTCGGCTTCGCCGGGCTGTCCCAGGCACAGGCGCGGGGAGATGTCCCCTACTCCATTGTAGGGAAGGATTTCACTGGGACCGGACTTACTTCCGGGATCAGTCACGGGACCGCGGTAGCGGAGATCGTCCACGATGTTGCACCCGACGCGCAGCTTTACCTCATCAAGATCGCTGACGAGGTCGATCTTGACCAAGCGGTAACTTATTGCTTGCAGAACGGGATTAAGATCATCAATCACTCCCTCGGCTGGTACAACACCAACTTCTACGATGGCACCGGAA
>CAZTJW010000065.1:0-4261 GCA_964613775.1 uncultured Thermotogae bacterium | reverse complement strand
GAGATCGAAGGGCAGATGGGCGATTCCCAAGTTGGGCTGCAGGCACGGTTGATGAGCCAGGCAATGCGCAAGCTGTCCGGAGCGATCTCCCAATCGAAGACTATCGTCGTGTTCACCAACCAGATCCGCTCGGTGATTAGCGGCACGCGGTTCGGTCCATCGACCACCACCTCCGGCGGCCGTGCCCTCAAGTTCTATGCCTCGATCCGCCTCAAGATGTGGAACTCGGGGAAAATTGATGAAGGGGGAGAGCAGGTCGGGACGCACGTGAACGTACGCGTGGTGAAGAACAAGGTTGCCCCACCGTTCCGCGAGGCAAGCTTCGACATCATCTATGGCAAGGGGATCGTGCGTTCTCGCGACCTTATCAATACCGGTGAGGCACTGGGACTCGTAACGCGTAGTGGTTCGTGGTACTCGTTCGGGGACACTCGCCTCGGCCAGGGAGCCGGAAACTCGGCACGGGCACTCGAAGAGGACCCCGCATTGGCCGACACACTAGAGCGAGCAATCCGAGAGAAGGCCGGGCTGCCCAGTGAACAAGCAAAAGAGGAGGTTAAGGACGCCGCCTGATCCATGGCGCGCGCTTATGCGCCTTCTGCGCTACCGACCCCGTAGCTGCGCTGAGGCGCGGGTGCGGTTACGCAGGCTCGGGTTCTCCGAACCGGAGATCGATGCCGCGATCGCGCAAGCGAAAGCAGCCGGCCTCCTTGACGACCAAATATTCGCCAAACTGTGGGTGGAGGACCGGCTCGCGCATCATCCCCTATCCCGGAGGGCAGTGGAGCGAGAGCTTCGAGAAAAAGGGATTGCACCAGATCTGATCTCCTCCGTAATGGGCGCATTCTACCCGGAGCATAAGGAGGCAGAGATCGCCATCGAACTGGCGCAGGAACGAGTGGCACGCTATCACGGGCTCGATCGCACAACTAGTATGCGACGAACGCTGAACTTCCTGTTGCGTAGGGGGTTCAACCCCGTACTGGCGCGCAAGGTGGTGCGAGAGGTGGAGAAGGAACACGAATGACGAACATTCGCGTCGGCCTTGGTATCGATTTTCACCGGTTCACGGAAGGTCGGCCGCTTGTTATCGGCGGGGTAAGGGTCCCTTACAAGAAGGGGCTCCTCGGGCATTCCGATGCCGATGTTCTCACCCATGCACTGTGCGATGCCCTCCTCGGTGCTGCGGGACGCGGCGACATCGGGACGCACTTTCCCGACACCGACCCGCAATATCGCGGCATCTCCAGCCTCAAGTTACTGGAGAGAGTGGTCGCGATAGTTAAAAAGGCGGGCTACCGCCCAGTGAATGTGGATTGTGTTGTGATTGCACAGGCGCCGAAGCTTACCCCACACTTTCCGGCGATAAAGGATACCCTTTCTCCGCTCGTTGAGATTCCTCCAGACAGGATTGGGCTCAAGGCGACAACATCAGAAGGTATGGGCGCTCTCGGCCGCGGCGAGGGAATCGGAGCGTTATGCACCTGCCTCATTGAAACAGCCTGAGGATGTCTTGATAAGTGACAAGCAACATTAACCCAAGCAAAATGAAAAAGCCAATAAGATGAATCATCCCCTCCCGGGCCGGAGGGATCGGCCTTCTTGTCACAAGCTCATAGGCAGCGAACGCGGCGCGACTGCCATCAAGCGCGGGGAACGGGATCAAATTAAGGATTCCCAAGCTTAGGCTTAGATAGGAGAAGATCCACAGAAACACACTTCCCCCTTGGTGCATCCCTTCGCCAAGGATCTTGGCGATTCCGATTGGCCCGGCCACCGACTTGGCCGGCGAGATCTGACCGGCGAGCATCCCGTGGAACAGATCGCCCATCATGCGCAACTCATCGGCAAATTGCCCGGCGCCAAGAACGATCCCCGCGATCAGCCCCGGATGGCGCACCTCCTTCCCAAAATCGGAGAGTGTAACCCCGGTAAGGAGTTGATCGATGCTCATCCCAGCGGTGGAAACGGTAAATTGGAGTCTCTTCCCGGCCCGTAAAACGGTGAGCGATATAGAATCAACGGGCAGAAGCTTATTTAGGCGGTTGACTATCCCCACTCCGGTCGTCACCGGCTCTCCAGCAATCGCCACAATTCTGTCGCCAGCGCGTAATCCAGCATGTATTAATGGGGAAGATGGATCAAGGCTCTTGATCACATTGGTGTAGGCAACAGGAAGAAAGTACGCCCCAACTAAGTATCGGCCCTCGCCCTTATTGAACACCGGGGTGATCTTGATGTGCCTGTTGGCGCCTGCCCGTCTGATGAAGAAGTCAACCGGTGCACCGTGCGTCCGTTGGATCAGTGCACTGAGCGCATTCACGCTATACACCGGGTGTCCATCGATCGCTAGGACACGGTCTCCTGGCTGAAGCATGGAAGCAGCGGGCTTCCCCGGAACGGTGTCCGCCACTTGGAGAAGTGGAATCCCGAACCCCCATAGCGCAAACACAGCAACGAGAAAGGTGGTGAGGAGGTTCATCGCCGGCCCAGCGATACTAATTCCAATACGGGTAAGCGGCGGCTTGCTGTACAGAAGTCGATCAGACGGAATCCCTGGCGTCTCCTTCTGGGTATCCTCACCAGCAAGGCGTACGTATCCACCAAACGGGATCGCTCGGAGGGAGTAGCGCGTCTCTCCTTTTCCGACTGCGAAAAGCTTCGGCCCAAATCCAATCGCGAATTCCTCCACGTATACCCCGGTGGCCTTCGCCGCCATGAAGTGGCCGCCTTCGTGCACCCCGACGAGGACAAGGATCGTCCCCATAAATAGCAAAAACGTAATCATGAAAGTTCCTCCACGCGCATCAGAAGGGCGCTCTTCGTCCGATCGGTGACCTTCACCCGCTCCGCGAGCCTGATCCCCACTACCCAGATGATCCCTTGTTTGTCACAGAGAAGCGGGACGCGATCCCGCGCGGAGAACGGAACCTTTTGATCGATGAGAAAGTCCTTAAGTTTCTTTCCCGCGGACATTCCAAGCGGTTGAAACCGGTCCCCGGGGCGGCGCGTCCGCACTTCAAGTGGAAATTCGACCATGTCAGCATCCGCTGCTTCGATTGCCGAATCTGCAGGTGGGTTCCTGTTATTCCAGTCTTCAAGCACGAGGGTGAGCGCGATCCCAAGGTCGGGAAGTTCGGTCCTTCCGAGCTTAAGCTCGGCCGGAGAAAAGAGGGGTGTAAAGGATCTTTTCGTGGAGAGGAGAAGGCGGTCATTCTCCATGTAGGCGCAAATCCCCGGGAGGTGAAGCTCTCCGGACGGGCGCGATGAGGCGATCAAGCGGCGTAGCCCGTCGATATGCACCTTTTCAATCCCGGTGAGCTCGCCCCGGGCTATCTTGATCCCACGGCGCAAAATAAGCCCTTGCACTCCGGCGGGAAGCGAGGCAAGCCGAGTCCTATCGAGCGTGACGGGTTCACCCTCAATGGTGATCTCATTCCAGACTGGGTCTAGTAGCCATCTTACTGCCTCTTCCTCATCGCACAATATTTCAGCGGTGCGGGCGATCGCATCGCGTACACGTGGGTTCACGCGTTCAAGCAGCGGGACCACACGATGGCGCATCAGGTTACGGGTAAACTGGACGTCTTTATTGGTCTCATCCTCGTGCCAGGAAAGGGAATGATCGTGCGCGTAGGCAAGGATCTCCGTACGCGTGGCCTCGATCAGGGGACGGATGTAGGGAAGGGTCACAGGACGGATCCCGGAAAGTCCGGTTGGACCTGCCCCGCGGGTGAGGTGGAAAAGGACCGTCTCGACAAGATCATCACGGGTGTGCCCGAGGGCGATGCGGGTAGCCCCTGCCTCCTTCGCTACCTGTTCCAGAAACCTACGGCGCACGCGCCGGCCCGCCTCCTCCAGGTTGATCCCCTGGTCCCTGCTCAGCCGGGGTACGTCAGCCCTACCGGTGATCACTGGGATCCCAAGCCGATCTCCTAGTTTTTTGACGAAGCGGGCATCGGCCCGTGCTGCCTCCCCGCGGATCCCATGATCGAGGTGCGCAATGATCAGGCTCTTGCGGGGAAGAAGCCGACACAGGATATCGAGGAGAACAACCGAATCGACCCCGCCCGATACCGCAATGACGACTCTTCCTCCAGGGAGCATCTCATAGCGGGCAACCGTCCGTTTCACCTTTTTAGCCAACATACCTTGATTGTGAAAGCAAGACACGAGGAAATCAACGTTTAAACGAAGCTGCCCCCACGCGGCACAGATCACGCAACGGGCAACCGGCGCAGCGGGGGTTGCGCTTCAGACA
>CAZTJW010000064.1:0-4280 GCA_964613775.1 uncultured Thermotogae bacterium | reverse complement strand
CGCTCATCGCATGTAGATCCCGCCGTTGATGTTGATCGTCTCGCCGGTGATGTATCCCGCTTCTTCGGAGCAGAGGAACCCGACCAGGGCGGCGATCTCCTCCGGCTGAGCGGCCCGGTGCGCCGGGATCTTGGAATAGATTTCCTCCCCTTTCTCATCCAGTGTCCCCGCCGTCATGTCGGTGTAGGTGTAGCCGGGCGAGATCGCGTTTACCGTAATCTTGGGGGCAAGCTCTAAAGCGAGCGACTTAGTGAGTCCGATCAGCCCGGACTTGGCCGCAGCGTAGTGTGCCCCGTGGTCCGAACCGGTCATCGCGCGCAGGGAACAGGTGCTGACGATCCTCCCCCACGGTTCGGCCTTGAGATAGGGCAATGCGGCCTTCACGGTGTAAAACGCGGCGGATAGGTTCACCGCTAGGGATTTGTCCCAGTCGGCGACCGTCATCTCCTCCACGGTTCGATGTTGGGAGAATCCAGCATTGTTGACCACAATTCTGATTCCGGAGAAGCGTTTCGCCGTTTCCTCGACGAGGGCCTTGACCCGTTTAAAATCCGATACGTCAGCCTGAAATGCGAACGCCTCTCCGCCCGCGGCGGTTATCCGTTTTACGAGCTCCTCAGCGCGAGCGCGGTTATTAACGTAGTTCACACATACCCCGTACCCCGCTCTGGCCAACCGCATCGCGATCGCCGCTCCGATCCCGCGCGAGCTCCCAGTTACAATGGCACCTTTTTTCATATCAGATATGAAAAGTTAGAGGCTTTGCCTGTGACTTTTCTCGCTCCTTTTTCTGCCGGTGTACGGTAACCGTTAACTAACTTCGCCATAGTTAAAGAATAACAACATTGGAGCCATAAGCCAAGATCAGCGTTGTCGCGTACAAAAATTAAGTAGCAGCCTTCAATCCATGCTCACCTGGGTGCATGGACACATCAAAATTCATAAAATTGTACTTATGGGCAAAATTGTGAGTGATAAACGGCCAGTCAAGCCACAAACGTTCAAGGTGCTGGTGGTAAGCGATGTGATAAGTCCGATGGTGTATGATAATGGGATACGGACCCGGTTCGGAGATATCGATCTCGCCCTGTCCTGCGGCGATCTGCCGTATTATTATTTGGAGTACATTGTGAGTATGCTCAACGTGCCGCTTCTCTACGTGCACGGTAACCACGATCGCCCGCTACAGACCGAGCACGGTGAGATTCCCGAACCGCGCGGTTGCATTTCGGTGGAGGGGCGAGTAGTAAGGGTAAATGGCCTGCTAATTGGTGGATTGGGCGGCAGTATCAGGTATAAGCCATCCGGCATCTATCAGTACACCGAACACGAGATGCGAGGACGGATCGCGCGCATGGCATTCACACTGTGGCGGAATCGCATCCTTCACGGGCGGGCGCTCGATATATTCATCGCCCATTCTCCTCCCCGCGGCATCCATGATCAGGAGGATCTCCCGCATCACGGGTTCGCGGTGTTTCGCACGTTTGTTCGGCGGTATCAGCCGCGCTACTTCATTCACGGCCATAGCTACCCGCGCATGGGAGTGCCGCAGCGGTCCCGAGAGGGGAATACTGAAGTGATCCATGTCTACGGACATAAGGTGGTGGAGGTGACCGTTGGAAACGCGTGAACCCGGTTGGAAGAAATTAGGACGAGAACTGCTTACTGCCATACTCCCCCTCGCCCGCCGCCGCCCCGCCCTCCTTATCCCATTTGACTGGGTGAAGGGTCAGCTAAAGCTTACGGGAAGCCACTATCGAGGGTTGCAGACGGTGGAGATCGAGAGAATCGTGGGCAGCCTTAACCGGTATCGGGATTTCAATCGCGCCTTTCTTCCCATCCATGCGACCGCCGAACGCGCCGAACGGCTCCAGCGCATCGAGCGGGCTATGGCGCGGGGAGAGATGCTTCCCCCGGTGCGCCTGTACAAGGTGGGGGACGTGTACTTTGTTGAGGATGGACATCATCGCGTCGCTGCCGCCCGCCGTCAGGGAGCACGGGAAATCGATGCGGAGGTGATCGAGTTCAACACTACTGTCCCACTCGAACCCGGAGTTACCCACGCGGATATTCTGATCAAGGCCGAGTACGCCGATTTCCTCAACCGCACACATCTGGACAAGCTGCGACCACAACAGAAGATCGAGTTCAGCGAACCGGGACGCTACCGCGTGCTTCTCGAACACATCGAGGTGCATCGCTACTTCCTCGGGCTGGAGAAGAGGCGGGAGATCCCGTATGAGGAGGCAGTGGCCTCGTGGTACGACAACGTGTACATGCCGCTCGTGGAGACGTTTCGTCGGCTGGATATCCTGAGGCGGTTCCCCGGGCGGACCGAGGCTGACTTATACGTGTGGCTATCCAGGCACCTCTACTACCTGCGGGAGCGATACGGGCCGGATGTCAACTTGGAACAAGCGGTGCTCGATTACGCAAAACGCTACCGGCTCCCCTGGCTCGCCCGCCTGTTCCGCCCCGCGTGAACTTCAGCGCGGCGTTGTCGCATGTGGGCATCCACGGTAATATAGCACCCATATAAGGAGGGATAATGGGGCAAGAGACACAGCCAACAGATGAGAAATTAATAAAAGTAATCGATAAGGGCCCGGGCGGCCAGATCCACGTACGCCTGTCCCGGTTCCGCGACCGGGATTACCTCGATATCCGCAATTTCTATCAGACCGACGATGGAAACTGGCGGCCGACGCGCAAGGGGATCGCCATCCCGGTCGAGCTTTACGATGAGCTGATGGCCGCCCTTACCGCGGCCAAGGCCGAGATCGAGGCACGTAACCCTTAGCCTCCACAATTGCAGCCGATCACGCCACGTACTTGGTGACCGGGCTGCTTTTCGCCCCGTCATCGGCGATGACGGTGAGGGGAAACGTGTGGTTCACGGTACGACCGATTCCAGTGGGGCGTCGTTGAAATCTCAGGTATAGGAAACGATGATCCCATCAAGGCTTGACGAGGAGCTGGCATCGAAGTGTACAGTGAGTGGGGGATAGCCGCTCGGGGGAGTAAACGTGAACTCGGGCGCAGCACACGAGAAAACAAGCATCAGCTGAACAGGTGACCGCACAATACGCGCGGCAACAAGTAAGGGACGTGTTTTCGTGGGTTATTTCTTCTTTTGCAAGCCTTGTTTTATTCCACCGCCCTCGGCGGTGCACGCTAGACGTTGCTTGCCGGCGGCGCGATAATGACGTTGGACGTGCTCCGGAAGATGACGGACACAGGTTCCGTCGCTGCGAAACCCAAAACCGTAGCGGTGCAGCTTGTGAGTCCTTAATTTGTAGTATCGCAACTTGTCTGCGACGAAGGAGTGACGTCGGGCGCCTAGCGTAGGATCGGGTTTGAAACCTGCCCTATGCCACAGGGCAGGCAAGACTCGACGCTACGGAAATGTCATAGTGTGCTTGGCATTAAGGGGTTTATTCCTAAAGAGGATTTATGAAAAATGCTCCTGTACCGGAACCATGGTCCTATTATACATTGGGCGAGGAGGTAGCGAATGCTGTTACCCACGGGATCGGAACGCTACTCAGCATTGCAGGCCTTACCCTGCTCGTTACGCTTGCCGCGCTTGAACATGATCCCCTGCGTGTGGCGAGCTTTGCTGTGTACGGCACGAGCCTCGTCCTTCTCCACCTGTCCTCCACCCTGTATCACGCGTTTCCTCCCTCGCGGGTGAAGCGGATATTTCGGGTGCTTGATCACAGTTCAATCTACCTTCTCATTGCTGGAACGTACACCCCGTTTCTCACCATCGGCCTGCACAACATGCCGCTACTGTGGGTGGTGTGGGGCCTTGCCGGTGCGGGGATACTGTTCAAGATCGCATTCACTGGTCGGTTCGGTAAACTGTCCGTATTGACCTACGTGGGGATGGGATGGTTGGTGGTCATCGTCCTACGTGATCTATTGGTGGATATCCCGTTTGGCGGGGTGGTCCTTCTTATCGCCGGCGGACTCGCGTACACGATAGGGATCGCGTTCTACGCGTGGAGGAACCTTCCGTACCACCACGCGATCTGGCACTTGTTCGTGCTCGGCGGGAGCGCGTGCCATTTTTTCGCGATTTTCTTCTACCTGCTTCCCGTCAAGTAAAAGCGCTGCCCCAAGCTCGGGTAAAAAGCGAAGGACTTTTGTCGGTCAAAGAGCCAATAGATAATGCTCGCTTGCACTGGGAAAGGGAAGTCAGTAGAATGAGATTTGCGAGTGGAGGGGTAGTCAAGCGGTCCAAGACAACGGTTTGCTAAACCGTCGAGGGGTGC
>CAZTJW010000063.1:0-4284 GCA_964613775.1 uncultured Thermotogae bacterium | reverse complement strand
GCAGCCGCACGAGCCGGTTGTACATGAGGATTCCCCATCCGAGGAAGATAATCACAACGACAATCGTGATCGTACTTGCACTCATCATTCCTCCTTATTAAACTTCGCTCCATTTTACTGCGGCGATCCCCACAAACCAAAACGTCCGTATCCCTTTTGCAAAGGGGCCGGATGAATGGTATAGTTCTAGAGAACCTTTTCGCTTAATGGAGGTTAATGATGCACAATCGATTGTTCACCCCCGGTCCGACCGAGGTGCGGCCGGAGATCCTAAAGGAGCTTGCTACCCCACAGATCCATCACCGTTCCCCTGAATTTTCAAAGCTTTATTTAGAAATCCAGGGAAAACTGCAGAAACTCCTGTATACCAAGAACCCCGTTTTCTTGTTCACCTCATCGTCGACTGGAGCGATGGAGGCAGCGGTGACGAACCTCGTCAAAAAACGCTGCCTGAACCTGGTGAATGGTGCTTTCTCCGCACGCTGGCACGAGATCACTGTGGGAAACGGCGTCCCGTGTGACGCATTCGAGATCGATTGGCAGAGGGCAATCAAGCCGGAGATGGTCGATGAACAGCTCAAAACCGGAAAGTACGACGCGGTGACCCTGGTACTGAACGAGACCTCTACTGGGATGATGAATCCCCTTCCCGAGATCGCCACAGTAGTAAACCGCTATCCTGACGTGTTGTTGCTCGTTGACGCGGTGAGCGCGATGGCCGGGGTAAAGATCGAGACCGATGCCTGGGGGATCGACTTCGTCCTCGCCGGGGTACAGAAGGCGTTCGCCCTCCCGGCCGGGCTCACCGTCGCCGCTGTCTCAGAGAGGGCGCTTGAGCGGGCGAAGACCGTGCCACCGCGCAGTTTCTACTTCAACCTGCCGCGCATGTACAAATACCACCAGCGCAACCAGACCCCAGCGACTCCAGCGATTCCACATCTGTTCGCGTTGAACGCCCAACTCGATAACTTCCTCACCGAGGGGCTGGAGAACCGGTTCGCCCGCCACGAGAAGATGGCGAAGATCGTGCAGGACTGGGCGAAGCGCTACTTCGATATCTACCCCGAAGAAGGTTACTGGTCGAAGACCCTGACCTGCGTCGAAAACACGCGCGGGATATCGGTCAATGATTTGATCGACCGGCTCGTTAAGGATTATCACGTGCGCATCTCGAACGGCTACGGCGCGATCAAGGAAAAGACGTTCCGCATTGCCCACATGGGGGATACCCAGCCCGATGAAATAAGAGGGCTGCTCGCGGCAATCGAGGAAATCCTCGGGCTGTAGTTATCCTACAATAAAGGAGGGGAAAATGGCGTTTCGTGTACTTGTAAGTGACCCGATTGCTGAAGACGCGATTGAGATGATGAAACAGGCAGGCTTAACGGTCGATGTGAAGACCGACTTATCCAAAGATGAACTCAAAGAGACGATTCCATCCTATGAAGCGATCGTCGTGCGCAGTGCGACCAAGGTGCGGACGGATGTGATCGACGCGGCTAAGAACCTCAAGCTGATTGTCCGCGCCGGAGTCGGCTTAGACAATATCGACGTAGATTATGCGAAATCGAGGGGAATCGCGGTGCGAAACACCCCGGCGGCAAGCACAAACTCCGTTGCTGAGCTCGCGTTGGGACACATCATCTCGCTTGCGCGCCACATCGCCCGCGGTACGGTCTCCATTAGAAACGGCAAGTGGGAGAAGAAAGCGCTCACCGGGGTGGAGATCACGGGGAAGACCCTCGGGATCGTGGGGATCGGGAGGATTGGCCAATCCCTTGCGAAGAAAGCGAACGCACTTGGAATGCGCGTCATCGCCTATGATAAGTTTATAAAAGAAAGCCCACTTCCTTCGATCGTAACCATGGTCCCGTTTGAGCGGCTTCTTGCGGAAAGCGATTTTATATCCCTTCATATCCCGTTTGATCCCAAAGAAGGACCGGTGATCGGAAAAGCCCAATTTGCGAAGATGAAGGACGGCGTCCGGATCGTAAACTGCGCCCGCGGCGGGTTAATTGATGAGAACGACCTTGCCGAAGCGCTAAAAAGCGGGAAGGTCGCCGGAGCCGCGCTCGATGTGTTCACGAACGAACCGCCGAATATGAACGCTCCCCTGTTCGCGCAAGAGAATCTCTCCTTTACTCCGCACATCGGCGCATCGACCGTGGAGGCGCAAGGAAGGGTGGGGGCCGAGACGGCAAAGGTTGTGATCGAATTTGCAAAAACGGCTTAGGAGGAGAAATGGCTCACGTCATCCCGTTTCGCGGCATCCGTTATGATAAAGATAAAGTCGGCGATATCAGTAGGGTTGTAGCCCAGCCATACGACCGTATCGGGGAAAAAGAGCAGGGAATCTACTACGTGCGCAGCCCGTACAACATCGTGCGCATCATCAAGGGGAAGGCCTTCCCAAGCGACGATGGCGAGAACATGTACACCCGCGCGGCGGCGTTCCTAAACGAGTGGCTTTCCCGCGGGATCCTAAAGCGCGACAGGGCCCCATCCATTTATGCCTATCACCAGGAGTACACCTTCGACGGAGCCCGCCTGACCCGCAAGGGAGTAATCGCCCTGGGGAAACTGGAACCGGAGAAGGTGCACGCCCACGAACGGACGCTAAAAGGGCCGAAGGAGGACCGTCTGCGCCTGATGCGTGCGACAGAGGCGAACTTCGGACACATCTTCATGCTCTACTCCGATCCGGCCCGCCGCGCCGACGCCGGGATCGAAAAGGCGATCAAAGACATTTCCCCAACGATCGAGGCGACCGATGACTTCGAAAACACACACCGTGTTTGGCGAATCACTGATCCCACGGTAATCGCTACCGTGCAGGCGGCTCTCTCCGACAAGGACCTGTACATTGCCGATGGCCATCACCGCTACGAAACCGCGGTCAACTTCATGCACGAGTGCCAAGAAAAGGGGTGGCGCCCGGCGGCCCCGGAGTCGTTCGATGCCCGGATGATGACCCTGTTTAACATCGACGAGCCCGGGATAACGATCCGCCCGATCCATCGGTTGATCCACGGCATTCCCGACTTCAATGCGGAACGCTGCGTCGCAAAAGCTAAAGAGGATTTCGAGGTCAGGGGGTATCCCGACCTTGCCGCGATGGAGGAAGGGGTCAAGGCCGGTAAATCACGCCACACCTTTGGATGCTACACCGGCGGGGAGTTCTTCACCCTCACCTTACGCGACGAATCCTTGATGGATCGATTGATCCCGGAGGGACGTTCCAAGGACTGGAAGAGGCTGGACGTGGCGATCCTCCATGCCGCGATCCTCGATCGCCTACTCGGGATAGATGCCAAGGCCCTGGAAGAGCAGAAAAACATCACCTACACCCGCGACCCACAGGATGCGGTTAAGAAAGTCGATTCCGGCGCTGAACAGATTTTCTTCCTCCTCAACCCGACGAGCCCACAGGAAGTGATCCGGGTCGCCGATCACGGGGAGAAGATGCCACAGAAGTCGACCGACTTCTATCCCAAGCTATTGACCGGGCTTGTTCTCACAAAGATGGAGATCGACAAGGGATGAGCCCTCTTCCTTTGATCCGGTCCCGCGCGAGCGTGCGCCGGTTTCAGCCCGACCCTGTTTCCCAGCAGGTCATCCTGCGGATACTGGAGGCAGGGCGGTTGGCCCCCTCGGGCGCGAACTGCCAGCCGTGGCGGTTCGTGGTGGTGGACGATTCCGAGACGAAGCATGCGATCAGGGAGGCGTGCGAACGGACGGAGCGGAGATTTCACGCCCGCGCCCCGCAGGAACTTGTTGCATTCATGAATGACCGGGGAATCACCCCGGAGAAGCCGTTTCTCGAGGAAGCGCCGTATCTCATCTGTGTGTTCTACGACGCGCACGCGCTTTACCCGATCCAGTCGACATGGATCGCGATCGGATTCATGCTCCTCGCGATCGCGGATGCGGGACTGGGCACGGTGACCTACACCCCGGCTGGGGTCGGCCTCAACCGAATCTTGCACGTCCCGCCGGAGTTCAAATTGACGGTGATCCTTCCGATCGGATATCCGGCGGAGAAAACGTCATCCCCGCCGCGAAGGCCACTGTCAGAGATCGCGTTTCAAAATCGATTTGGGAATCCGGTTTAATGGCGGTCCATCCGCAGCCTCCGTTTGAATGGGCATGCTGCGATTTGCTGTACGCCGTGGGGACAATGCGTTACCTTCTGTAGCGTCGGGCTTTATGCCCGACGAAACATCCCGCGGTCGGCCTACGGTTTCGTCGCAGATAAACTGCGACGCTACAGAAGATACAAACGGT
>CAZTJW010000062.1:0-4303 GCA_964613775.1 uncultured Thermotogae bacterium | reverse complement strand
TCGGGATCGATCCTAAGGTAGGGATCGCCGTCGACGTCGGGTTCGCCACCGATACCCCAGGAATGGGAAACGAGAAGAAGATGGTCGGCGATATCAAAATGGGCAAGGGGCCGATGATCGCGCGTGGGCCGAACATCAACCCCAAACTATTCGCTCTGTTGGTCGACACCGCAAAACGGGAGCACATCCCGTACCAGCTCGAAGGAGCCCCGCGCGGGACGGGAACTGATGCCAACGCGATCCAGCTCACTCGTGCGGGAGTGGCCACCGGGCTTGTCTCGGTCCCCAACCGGTACATGCATTCCCCATGCGAGATTGTCCATCTCGGGGATGTGGAGAATATCGCCAAATTGATCGCTCATACCGTGGTCAGGATCGATGACTCGACGGATTTCATCCCCGGCTAATTGTTAATTACGCGGGGCCTGTTGAGGCCCCGCTTTCTCCCCTAAATCGATGATAAAGAGTACAGGCATTATCGCATGGTTTTTGATTATCGGCGCGCTGTCCTTCGCGCCCCCTGCCGCGTGCGGGACGCTGCGTGTGCCGGAGGATTACGCAAATTTGTCTCAGGCGGTCGCTGTCGCGCATGCAGGGGACACGATCTTGATCGAGCCAGGCGATTACCCGACGAACGCTGTGATCGATAAATCACTTATCCTGCGCGGTGTGGGAGACGTAATCCTGCAGGGAACGGCTCCTGGCCGACCGGTACTGCTTGTCGATGGGCATGGATCGGAGGTCACAGTCGAGATACGGGGTGTCGAGATCACCGATGCCCAACGTGCTGCCGACGCAGCGACCAGGATTAGCGCCGATGGCATATTCTGCCGGAGCGGCGCGAGCCTCAAGCTCGATAATTGCGTTATCCGCGACAATGCCGAGGCGGGCCTGCGCGTACAGGGGAACTCGCGGGCGACGGTCACTGCGTGTACCATCGCGGGAAACTGGGACGGGATCGTGCTTGCTGATGCGGCACAGGCGGACATCTCTGCCTCCACCATTGACGATAACTTCTCATATGGGATCAGTGTCCGCGACAGGGCCCGTCTTGTGGTGAGTGAAAACGAGATTCGCGGTAACAAGGTCATCGGTGTGTACGGGGAGTCAGTCGTCACGGTGCATGGGAATGGCAATACAATGCGGGAAAACGGAGTCGACCTTGTGGGCAACGTTGCGGGTGGAGTGATGATTCCTGGGATGACCCCACGCGTGAAGGAGATCATTTATCCCAATCAGCATTACCGGTCCATCCAACAAGCGATCGACGCCCTCCTCCCCGGGGGCACGCTTGTGTTGAACCCAGGTGATTATCCGACGTGTGTAACGATAACAAAACAAGTCACTATCACTGCTGCTGGAGCGGTAACCATGCGCGCGGAAAAGCTGGGAGCGCCGGTGATCAGTGTCGTGGGCAACGGCGATCTCACGCTTACGGGAGTGACGGTTATGCTCGGGAACGACGGGATCATCTTCGGGTGCGATGCACGCGGTGTAATTACAAATTGCACGGTCAAGGATAACTTGGAGACCGGAATCCATGTGCGAGACCGCGCCACCGTTAAGATCAATGGATGCGTTATTTACGGCAATTATTTTTATGGGGTATTCGTTGCCCCGTCAGGCAGGGTGAATGGGAGCGGAAACCACGTGTTCGACAACGGGACGGATCTTAGTGGTAACATCCCGACGGAATTCCGCTAGCCTCAACGGAGGGGACAACCGGCCTCCGAGGCCGGCACACGAACCCTTATAATCCGTAGATCTCGGAGTACTTTTCGGTAATGTAGTTTACGAAGTAGCGCGAGTTCGGCTTCTCCTCAGTCACCTTCTGGATGAGCTCGGTCGGTTTGTAGATCTTTCCGAAGCGGTGGATGTTCTCCCGCAGCCAGGAAAGGAGCGTTGAGAAGTTGCCGCGGGAGAAATCATCCTCTAAATCAGGGATCTCCCCTTTCGCTTTAGCGAAAAACTGGGCGGCATAGAGGTTCCCAAGCATGTAAGATGGGAAGTAGCCGAACATTCCCCCCGACCAGTGCACGTCCTGGAGTACCCCGTGGGCATCATCTGGCGGCGTCACCCCGAGGTAGCGTTCCATTGCCTCGTTCCACAACTCTGGCAGCTCCTTCACCGCGATCCGGCCGTTGATCAACCCCTCTTCCAGCTCGAAACGAAGCATAATGTGCAGATTGTAGGTGACCTCGTCCGCCTCCACTCGGATCAGGGACGGTTTGACCACGTTCACCGCGCGGTAGATCTCCTCTGGGGAAACTGATGAGAATTGAGGAAAGACCTCGGAGAGGACCGGTTGGAAGAATTGCCAGAATGGGAGGCTCCGTCCGACTATGTTCTCCCACATGCGCGACTGCGACTCGTGGATTCCCATCGACGCCCCGTCATCAAGCCCGCTCCAGCGCATGGCATCTGGGATCCCTTGATCGTAAAGCGCATGGCCTCCTTCGTGTATCGAGCTGTACAGCCCAGATAGAACGTCATCGGGCAAAAAGCGCGTGGTGACGCGCACGTCTCCTGGCCCAGTGGTGATAGTGAACGGATGGACGGTTGTGTCGAGCCTTCCTGCCTTGAAGTCGTAGCCCATCGCTTTTAGCGCACGCAGCGACAGCTCGCGCTGCTTTTCTACAGGGAATTTTCCGTTGAGAAAGTCAGTCGAAGGGCGCTTCCCCTCACTGGTCAATCGCTTGATGAACGGAACCAGTTTCTCCCGTAATGGTGCGATGATCTCCTTGAGTTGCGCGGTGGTCATCCCGGGCTCGTACTCCTCGAGCAGGGCGTCATAGGGATTCTTCTCGTAGCCGAGGTATTCCGCGAACTTCCGGGAGTAATCGACCATCTCTTCCAGATGGGGACGGAAACTTTCGAAGTCGGATGCGGCTCTTGCCTTCTCCCACGCCGTCTCGCTGCGGGAGCGGGCGATCGCAAACTCCTCGAACAGTTTAGGAGGGATCGCCTTATGGCGACGGTACTCCCTTCCTACCACACGCACGCTCGCCTTATCCTGCGGAGAAAGATCGTCCCGGGTCTCCAGTTCTTCCAAGTATTTGCCGAGCTCATCTGAGACAGAGAGCTCAAATACCATCTTGGAGATCTTTCCAATCACCTCGGCGCGGGCAGGATGCCCCTTCTCCGGCAGATGAGTGCGTTGGTCCCACTCAAGTAAGGCGAGGCCTGAATTGAGTTTTCCAATTTCTCGTAGGTATGCCTTGTACAGTGCGAGTGTATCCGTCATTGATCCTCCTCATTACAAACGGTGTGCCAGTATTATATACAAAAAACAGCTCTAAGGATTGTAGCTTATTTAACGAGTGAGGCGAGGAACGCGGCGGTGAGGTACAGCGGATGGTTGGAGAACCTGATGATTCCCTGTTTGTCGATCACGAACGTGTGGGGAATTCCGTATACTCCGTATTCCTGAGCGACCGCTTGCGACGCGGAGACAGAACCCCACAGCGCGATGAGATCAGTGTACCTCTTTTCCTTGAGGAAATAGCGCGCGTCCTCCCCGCTTCTATCGAGGCTTACCCCAAGGAGGACGAGCCCATGCCCTTTGTACTCCTCATAGTATCTCTGGAGTTCGGGCATAGAGGCACGGCACGGTGCGCACCAACTTGCCCAAAAATCGAGGATTACCACGTGTCCGCGGAACTGGTACAGGGAGACTGTCTTCCCATCGAGGCTCTCCAGGGTAAAATTGGGAGCGCGGTCCCCCACCTCGATTCCCACCGGCACCGTGCTATCCGCTGACTGACTGGTGCTTGTTCCTGGTGTCGCCGGTTTCTGGGTTGCGGCCATCCTAATGGGGACGGTCGATTCGGGTTTCCCTTTGCCGAGCAGGATCCCGGCTGTCACCCCGCCCCCGATGGCCAACGCAAGGACGATAACCCCGACAATCCACACAGTACGATTATGCCACCACGATGGTCGTTTCGTTTTCTTTTTCGGCTTTGACATGGTAATATCATGATACAATAATATCTTAGACACGGCAAGACAGAGGTGAAAATGGACGAAGAGACCTGCCGCGCAATCGCTGAATTTATCTCTGTGCTCGCTAACCCCACGCGGGTACGCATTCTGTGTGCGCTCTTTTCCGGTGAGCAGTGTGTAGGAGAAATCGCCAACGCAATTGGCTTGTCGCAGGCGCACACCTCAGCACATCTGCGCGTCCTGTATGACCGGGGATACCTGTCCCGCCATCGTGCCGGGAAAAAGGTGTACTACACGATCCGCGATCCCCGTCTCCCAGAGTTTCTCACCAAGGCCGCTGACATCGCCGCACGAAGCGCCC
>CAZTJW010000061.1:0-4415 GCA_964613775.1 uncultured Thermotogae bacterium | reverse complement strand
GCGGCCGCGATCGGGTGATCCAGTACGTGCAGGAGAAGTACGGGCGGGATAGGGTCTCCCAAATCGCTACCTACGACCGCATGGCGGCACGCAGCGTGGTGCGCGACGTCGGACGTGTCCTTGGGGTTCCCTATGCTACCACCGATCGCCTGGCCAAGTTGATTCCGTTCGGCTCCCGGCTCAAGGCGGCGGTGGACAAGGTGCCCACGCTTAAGGAACTGTACGAGAACGATGCCAAGGTAAAGGAGATCATCGATATCGGCCTGCGCCTCGAAGGGTTGGCGCGCAATACGTCCACCCACGCCGCTGGGGTAGTGATCGCTACGGACACGCTCATCAACCACGTCCCGCTTTTGCGGCTGACTAACGGAGAGTACGTCACCCAATATGACATGACCGATGTCGAGGCAGTGGGGCTATTGAAGTTCGACTTTCTGGGGCTGCGCAACCTTACCCTGATCGACGACGCCCGCCGCTCAGTGCGGCGAGCCGGGATCGAGATCTCCTTAGAGAAGATCCCGCTCGATGACGCGAAGACGTTTGAGTTAATACAAGATGGAAAGACGGCCGGGATCTTCCAGTTGGAAAGCACGGGAATGACCGGGCTGATCAGACGGGTGCAACCCGATCGATTCGAGGATTTAATCGCACTTTTGGCCCTTTATCGTCCTGGGCCGCTCGAAAGCGGGATGACCGATGAATATGTGGAGCGTCGCCACGGTCGCCGCCCGGTCACCTATCCCCATCCGGGCTTGAAGGAGGTCCTCGGGGAAACGTACGGTCTGCCGATCTATCAAGACCAGATCATGCTGATGGCACAGAAGCTCGCGGGCTTTTCCCTCGCTGAAGCGGATACCTTAAGAAAAGCGATGGGGAAGAAGAATAAGGAAATCATGACAAGCATGCGAGAAAAGTTCATCGATGGGTGCGTCGCAAACGGGATCCCGCGGGACAAGGCGACCCAAACGTTCGCCGAGATGGAGAAGTTCTCCCGCTATGGGTTCAATAAGTCGCACGCTACTGCATACGCGTTTGTCTCTTATTGGACGGCCTACCTCAAGGCGAATTACCCGACGCACTTCATGGCGAGCTTGCTCACGAGCGTGCAGGAGGACACGGACAAGGTCGCCGACTACATTGGCGAGTGCAAGGAGATGGGGATCAAGGTATTGCCGCCGGACATAAACGAGAGCGAGCACGACTTCACCCCTGTCGCGGAGGGAAAAATCCGGTTCGGACTCGGAGCGATTAAGCACGTTGGATCCGGGGCAATCGCGCGGATCATCTCCGCCCGCGGGCACGGGTATAAATCGTTCTTCGATCTGTGTCGGAGGGTGGATGGGGATGGGGTCGACCGGGAGACGCTGGAGGCGCTGATCAAGGCAGGAGCGTTTGACTCCCTGGGCCACACGCGCAAGGGATTGCTCATGCATTTGTCCGATGGGCTGGAGTTGATGCAGCTTGCCCGCCGCGAGCGGGCAAGCGGACAACGGTCGTTCTTCGACGCGCTGGATACCGTTCCCGTCGATCCGGACGTATCGCGCGAGGAGTTCTCCCAGGAAGAGATCCTCGCGTTCGAGCGGGAACTTCTTGGTCTTTACGTGAGCGCCCATCCGTTGGACAATCACCGCGATATTTTGGCCAGTTATGCCGTCCCACTCAATGAGATCGGGGGCCGTGCGGTAGGACAGGAAGCGGTCGTTGGGGGGAGGATTAAAGCGCTGCGCAAGATTGTGACGAAGAACGGCGATCCGATGGCGTTCATTACAATCGAGGATGGCCACGGCGAGCTGGAGGCGACCGTGTTTCCCCGCGTGCTTGCGCTAGCAGGGGAGCTCATCGGGGTGGATAAGCTTGTCGGATTGCGCCTCTCCGCCGGGGAGCGCAACGGCGCGGTGAGCTGGACCGTGGAGGAGGCATTCCCGCTTGAGGAGCTTCCACACCGGGTGCGGGCATGCATGGTGATAAATCTCCACGAGGACGAAGTTGTGCCGGATAGGTTACATGCCCTGTCTCGCTATTTGCAGGACGATCATGGTCATCTCCCCGTCATGATCCGCGTGGCGGGGAAGGACGGCGGCAGCATTGACGTCCTTACAGCGGCGCGGTTCCACGTTTCGGGATCGGAAAGGCTGCACGCTAAGCTAGAAGAGCTTTTGGGAACGGGGCGCGTGGAAGTGCGTACCGGGGCGAAGGGATGAGAATCAGGCTGCGTGGTGGACTGCGTTGGCTCTATCCGGGGATGGGGATCAAGCGGTGGATCATCCTCTCCATCGCGTCGAGCGGGCTGTTCGTCCTCGGGATCCTCGAGGTAATTGGGGCCGAACGAGTACGGCAGTTATATGAGCTTTTCCCAAAGAGTTTTATCGCGCGTGAGATCATTGTGGCAGCGGCGATGCTCATCGGGGTGGTCGGGTTCGGGATCGGGTTGGCCCGCCTCGTGCACTCGGTTGCGCGTGGGGTCGCTCCTGGAAGGCAGGAAAAGCCTGCTGATCTGATCTACCACACCCGCCTCCTGAAACGTGGACCGCAGGTTGTCGCTATCGGGGGAGGGACCGGGCTGTCTACCCTGCTGCGCGGGTTGAAGGAGGAGACGGCGAACATCACCGCCGTGGTCACGGTGATGGACGACGGGGGAAGCTCGGGGAGGTTGCGCGCCGAGCTCGACGTCCTCCCTCCAGGCGATGTGCGGAACTGCATCCTCGCCTTAGCCACGGACGAGACCAGGATGGCGAGCCTCCTTCAACACCGGTTTCACGGCGGCGGGGAGCTTGCTGGCCATTCATTGGGGAACCTCCTCCTCGTTGGGTTGGAGCAGGCGACCGGTGGGTTTGACCGGGCGGTCGAGGCGATGAGCCACGTACTGGCAATCCGCGGTGAGGTCCTTCCAGCGACCCTCACTAAGACGCACCTTTTAGCGCGCATGGAGGACGGGGAGTGGGTGGAGGGCGAGAGCAAGATCAGCTCAGACCCGCGGCGTATCGAACGGATCACTCTCACCACAGACCACGTGCAGCCATACGATCGCGTTATCGATGTGATCTCCCGCGCTGACCTCATCATCCTCGGTCCGGGGAGCCTGTACACGAGCATCATCCCCAATTTGCTCGTGGATGGAATCCCGCAGGAGATCGAACGCGCCGGTGCGGAGAAACTCTTAGTAGCGAACTTGATGACCCAGCCAGGTGAGACGGACAGGTTCACCCTGTGCGATCACCTGCGCGTGCTCAACCAGTACATACAAGTTCACACGTTCGATAGCATCTTGGTAAATAGCGCTCTTCCCCCGCAGGAGATCCTCGCTGGCTACCGCGAGGAGCAGGCCGATCCTGTTGAGGACGACCTTAGGGACGATAACAAGTACGGACTTAACGTAATCCGGGCGGATCTCCTTGGGATAGTTGAACTAGAAGGGAAACCGACGGTAAAGCACGACCCGCGCAAGCTGGCTAAAGCGATCGCCGGAAATACCCGCGCCTTCTCCCACCACCAATCTACCCCTTGATCACCGCGAGCGGGCGCAGGCGCGCGACAGGCAGGTTGATTCCGGCTGCTGTTGCTGCGGCAACCACGCGCTCAACATCCTTGTACGCCTCCGGTGCCTCCTCGGCCACCCCGCGCATGGAATGGGCGCGCAGCACGATTCCATGGTTTTTCATGTCCTGTTCGATCTCCTTCCCGACGTAGCGCTTCGCCGCCTTGCGCCGCGATAGGGCCCGCCCTGCCCCGTGCACCCCGCTTCCAAACGCCTTTTCCATTCCGATTTTTGTCCCGCGCATAACGTACGATGCGGTTCCCATCGACCCCCCGACGAGCGTCGGGTGGCCGACCGCGCGATAGGGGAGAGGGGCCTCTTCTCTTCCCGGCCCGAACGCGCGCGTCGATCCCTTACGATGGACGAGCAAGGTACGGGCTTCGCCCCCTAAACCATGGTTTTCGAACTTCGCGTTGTTGTGGCCGATATCGTACACGAGCTCCACTTCCTCGGGTCGGAGGCCGAGGACGCGAGTAAATGATGCGCGCACGAGGTGTCCGATCACCTCCCGGTTGGCGAACGCGCAGTTCGCTCCACAAGCGACTGCGCTCAGGTAACGGCGACCCTCAGGGCTTTTTATCGGGGCACAGACGAGCTCTAGTTCGGGCACGTCAATCCCATACTTTCTCGTGGCCTTCTCCATCTCCTTCAAGTAATCCTGACCGATTTGGTGGCCGAGGGCGCGGGAGCCGGTGTGGATCGAGATGACGATTTGATCCTTCTCCAGGCCGTACGCCTGTGCTGCTTCCTGATCGATAATCTCCTCCACGTACTGCACCTCGAGGTAGTGGTTCCCCGCTCCCAGGGTTCCCACCTGGCGGAGCTGGCGCTCCTTGGCGCGGGGGCTCACCGCGCTCGGATCAGCACCCGCAATTCTCCC
>CAZTJW010000060.1:1512-4420 GCA_964613775.1 uncultured Thermotogae bacterium | reverse complement strand
GTGCGTGCTGGCGCATACAACCGCGCCGGCGGAATAGCGCTAACGCTGGGATTGGGGCTAGACGTGCAGGGATTCACCCTTGACTACGCGTATGTCACCGGCAGTAATATATCGGGCACCCACCGGGTCGCGCTGTCGATCGATTTCTCACAGGTCAACCTGTCCGGATTGAACGGCATCCTTCATCGTATCATTCCGTAGGACCATTACGCGTCCTTGCCGCAGCAGTTTTTGTACTTCTTGCCCGAGCCGCACGGACAGGGATCGTTGCGACCGGGCTTCTTAGTCTTGTTCCTCTGCGGCTTATCCTTCTTTGTTTTGTACCGCCTGCCCCTGTAGGTTTTGCCCGCGGCACCACGAGCAGTGGAGTCAGTTGCTCCGGCATACACGTAATTCACGTTGGTCGGAGCGGGGGCGGCTTTCTCTTCCTTGGTGCCTGCCATGGCGAGGCGCGGGCTGAGAAGCGAACGCACAATCTTGTCCGCGGCACGGCTGAGCATCTTCTGAAACAGGACATAGGATTCGCGTTTGAACGCGACAAGTGGATCGGTCCCGGCATAGGCGGTCCACCCGATTCCCTCCTTGAGATCGTCCAATGTGTATAAATGCGCGAGCCACGCTTCGTCGATCGTGCGCAGGATCAGGTAATGAGCGATGAGTGGGAACTGTTTCCCCAGCTTCTTCTTCTGGCGGGCGAGCGCCGTCTGGAAGTGCTCTACTACGATCTCCTTCAGTTCATCGGGATACTTTCCGTCAAGCTCGACCTGTGTAATTGGCCCAAATCCGGTCAGTTCATGTTTTAGCCCATCCAGGTTCCATTCGTCTTGTGGGCGGGACGGGTCAACATAGCTTGCGATGATGTTAGCGGCGACTTCAGTGAATAGGCCTCCCAAGTAGTCATCGAGGTCGTCCGATGACAGATTATCCATCTGATCACGGGCGGGAAGGAGGAACCGGTTACGCACCGCATAGATCGCCTCTCGTTGTTTGGCGAGGACGAGGTCGTATTCGAGCAGGTGCTTTCTGATCTCGAAGTTACGCCCTTCCACGCGCTTCTGCGCCCGGCGGACCGCCGTGGACAGAAGCTTGTGCTCGATTGCCTGCCCTTCCTCCATCCCCAGCCGATCTACCAGCGTGCCAATCTTGTCTCCGCCGAAAATGCGTAGAAGGTCGTCCTCAAGCGACAGATAAAACTGGGACGAGCCGGGGTCGCCCTGCCGCCCAGCACGGCCGAGGAGTTGGTTGTCAATTCGCCGTGATTCGTGGCGCTGGCACCCGATGACGTGCAGTCCACCGATCTTAGCTACCCCCTCGCCGAGCTTGATGTCTGTCCCACGGCCGGCCATGTTCGTCGCTACGGTGATTGCCCCGCGCTGACCTGCATCCTTGATAATCTCCGCTTCCTTCTCGTGGTACTTGGCATTCAACACGTGATGCGACAGACCGCGGTGCTTGAGGAGCTTGGACAGGTACTCCGACTTCTCGATCGAGTTTGTCCCAATGAGAACAGGGCGCCCGATCTTGTGCAATCTCTCGATCTCATCAGCGATTGCGTCGAACTTCGCCTTTTCCGTGCGGAAGATGACATCTGGCTTCGCCTCGCGGATCAACGGCTTGTTCGTCGGGATGACGACGACCAGAAGGCCGTAGATCTGTTTGAACTCCTCCTCCTCGGTCTTCGCTGTTCCCGTCATCCCGCAGATCCCCTTGTAGAGCTGGAAATAATGCTGCAGTGTAATCGTTGCTAGGGTCTGCGACTCGCGCTGGATAAGCATCCCCTCCTTCGCCTCCAGCGCCTGGTGCAGGCCGTCAGAGTAACGGCGGTCAGGCATAAGCCGGCCCGTGAACTCATCGACGATCATTACCCGCCCGTCCTTAACGATGTAATCACGCTCCTTTTTGAACAGGTGCAGCGCCCGCAGCGCCGTTTCCAGGTGATGAATGGTGTCGGTCTGATCCGGGGAGTAAAGGTTGTCTATCGAAAGAGCCCTCTCCGCCTTGGTGATTCCGGTATCGGTTAAGGTGATGCGGTGCGCTTCCTCGTCAATCTCAAAGTCAGCATCCTTCTTGAACCGGCGAGCGAGCCGTGCGAACTTGCGGTACTTGTCCACGGTCTCCTCGGTGGAGCCGGAGATGATGAGCGGCGTGCGCGCCTCATCGATGAGGATGTTGTCGATCTCGTCAATGATCGCGTACTCGAGTGGCCCTTGTACCTTCTGGTCGACGGAAATCACCATGTTATCGCGCAGGTAGTCGAACCCGAACTGGTTGTTCGTTCCGTACGTGATATCGGCGGCATAGGCAGCCTTGCGCTCTTCGATACCCATCCCTTCCTGGAGGAGACCAACATTGAACCCGAGAAACTCATAGATTGGCCCCATCCATTCACGGTCGCGGCGGGCGAGGTAATCGTTCACCGTAACGACGTGCACCTTGCCGTACAGGGCATTCAGGACAGCAGGAAGTGTGGCAACAAGGGTCTTCCCTTCGCCGGTCTGCATTTCTGCAATCTTGCGCTCATCGAGGACGATTGCCCCCATGATCTGGACGTCGAACGGCCGCATTTTAACGGTGCGCTTGGCGACTTCGCGCACCACCGCAAACACCTCGGGGCGAAGCTCGTCCTTGGCTTCTCCAGAAGCGGCGCGGTCCCGGAACTCATCGCCCTTCTTGCTCAGCTCCGCGTCGGACAGTGGCTGAACGTCCTTCTCCAGAGCGTTGACTTCCTCCACTAACCGCTGCAGGCGCTTCACCTGCTGGGCGTTTGTTTGGCCGAACAGAAAATCTATCCCCCGTTTGATCGTCTCAATCGCCATAGCTAATCACATTTAGTATAGACATTCGACACGACTGTGCAAGTGAATCTCCCCGTCCTTCCAGATGGGGCATCAGAAAAGGAAAACGGGGA
>CAZTJW010000060.1:0-1412 GCA_964613775.1 uncultured Thermotogae bacterium | reverse complement strand
CCCGACAGAAAACCTGTGTAAATTATATGTAGGTCTGTACGATGACGATAATCAACCGCACGATGATCAGCGCCCAGCCGGCGATGACCACGATCCACACAAGCTTCTTGGCGACCGCTGCCACGGCAAGGAAGATGGTGAGGATGGAGAGGAGCCCGATCGGATCGATCAGTTCCGTCGGGATTGGGACAGTGGGGAGGATCGTGTTGAGCAGCTTGACGAACCCTTCCCCGATCAGGTGGCCGATGCTGTAGATAAACGTGAGAATCTGGTTAATGATCTCCTGCGCCGACTCTTTGCCCGGGGCTGCGGTTGTTGATTGTGCTGCGGCAAGCGCGCGCACAGACAGAGTCCACCCGACGCTTCCCACCGCGATCTTGACAAGTCGGGGGAGGGAGAATCCCCCTCCCCTATTGTTTTCCCTATAACCCAAGGGCCTGGAATAGAGCGGTGAAGTCAACATCGCTATGCAAAAGATCGTTGAGTGACTTCACCCCGAGTGCTCCCACGAGGGTGTTGAAGAAGTTCGCGATCCCCTGTGCCGGAGCGGTCATGATGATTGGCATCAGGGAATCCTTGAGCGGCGTCCCCAGGCTCTGGGACAGGGTAGCGAAGAAATCGGCGTTATCAGCGAAAAACTTGGCGAACGCTTGTTGAAACAGAGCGGGATGCTCCGTGCGCAAGCGCACGATCCGTTCCCCAAGCAACTGGCCGAGAACGGATAGAGTGGTGTAGTACGGCGTTCCCGCCGGCCCATTTGTTCCGATCCACTGCACCAGCACCGGCTTTGCTCCCACAGGCTGCCAATCGAGTTCGACCGTGCCCGAGTTAACTAGCGATCCGCCGACGAAATCAAATGTGTTCCCGGTTAGCTTGCTCGGCGCCGGTAGATATCCGCCGATCTCCACCTTATTTGTGATCGTCACCGGCTGATCAAACTCGACGTGGACGCCGACAACCTTTGTTCCCACTGTATTCGTGAAAAAACCCACCGTGAATTGTCCCCCGCTGTACAGCCCGACCTTCGCCCCTCCGGCGAACGCGACAGCGGATAGGGATAAAATCGCGATCCCGACAATCGCCCAGACAAACTTCCCCTTCACCATGAAAACCTCCTTGCACGTGAAATTTTCCCTATTCTAGCCGCTGTGATCACTCCTGACAACAATCTTCGCAGCAATCAATGCAGAAGCAAGAGATAGATCAGCCTTTCTCGTTAGCTTGATGTTCGTTTCCTCGCCGAGCGTGGTGAATACTACCCCGCCGGCCGCGAGTATAGCGCTCGCGTCATCGGTGATCTCTTCTTTGGTTGTGGAAAGCGCGGCAAGGAGCGGCTTGCGCAAGAAGCCTTGTGGGGTCTGCACGCGGAACAGCCCAGCTCGGGTGACAGCCTGCGGTCGGAGAAATCCATC
>CAZTJW010000059.1:0-4527 GCA_964613775.1 uncultured Thermotogae bacterium | reverse complement strand
CTCGAACGGCAAGGATCAACAGAGGTCACGGGGCCAAATTTTTGGTGTTTCTCCGACTGTTATTTTGCAATGTAAACATATTATCCCTTCTTTTATAGTTTGGGGGTGTAATAAATCCTCAAGCCGGTTATTACACTCCCCAAGGGTCTTGCCTGCCCTGTGGAGTCCTACTCCACTGGGGTCCCCGACGAAACATCCCGCGCTCGGCCTACGGTTTCAGAATCTTTCGTAGCGTCGGGTTTTATGCCCGACGTTCTCCAGAAATAGGAATAGGTGGGGTCAGACCTTTATTCTTGAATCCGCAACCCAAAACTGGGTTGAAAGATTTAATGATAGACCCACGCCGGTGAAATGTTGATAGCGATAGTTTTAGGCGTAAACTTAATAGCTCTGCGTGAAGAGATTAATCCGAAACTTCGGAAGGTGTGATGAAATTTGAGTGTTAACTTTCTTCACTTTAAGTTGATCCATAGCGGGAGTCTCTACACCCCTAAACCGCAAGGAAAGAAGGATCTTTTAATCGCGGGAGAGCGCATCGCCCAGATCAAAGAGAAGATCGAAGCGCCCGCCGGTATTGAGACCACTGTCATCGACGCCTCCGATCGGTTCATCGTTCCAGGGTTTATCGATCTGCATGTCCACCTCCTGGGCGGTGGTGGGGAGGCCGGTCCAAATTCGCGCGTTCCAGAGATCTCGCTTTCCACGCTCACCACAGCCGGTATTACCACAGCGGTTGGTGTCCTTGGCACGGACAGCATCACTCGCGCCCTAGAGGCGCTCCTCGCCAAGGTGAAGGGGCTGCGGAAAGAGGGGCTAACTACCTACATGTATACCGGGGGCTATCACCTTCCGTCCCCAACGATTACGGGAAGCGTCGCCCGTGATATCGCGTTGATCGACGAAATCATCGGGGTGAAGATCGCCATCTCCGACCATCGAAGCTCCCAACCGACCGTCCAGGAACTGGCTAGGCTCGCGGCACACGCCCGGCTTGGCGGCATGCTCGGGGACAAGCCGGGGCTTGTGCACACGCATGTCGGGGCAGGGAAAGGCGGTCTCGATCCGCTCCTCTCCGTTGTCGAAGAGACTGAAATTCCGATCTCCCAGTTCCTTCCCACGCATATCGCGCGCACTCCGGCACTTCTCGATCAAGGGATCAACTTTGTGAAGCACGGTGGGGCGATCGACATCACTGTGCCCGATGATCCAGCAAAAGCGGTGACGGTTGTAAAAACGCTTCTCGAAAGTGGGATCGATCTTTCCAAGGTCACGTTTAGCTCCGACGGGAACGGAAGCATGCCCAAGTTTGACTCTCAGGGGCGACTCATCGGAATGGGGACAGGCAGTGTCTCTACTCTCCTTGCCGCGATGCGGGAATTGGTCAAATCAAATACGCTCACTCTTTCTCAGGCGCTCAGTTTTATCACCGCCAATCCCGCGGCCCGGTTGGGGCTGTCTGGGCGCAAGGGATGCATCAAGCCGGGCGCGGACGCAGATTTAGTGCTTCTGGATGCCGACTTGCACATCGATAAGGTGTTTGCCCGCGGTCGGTTGATGGTCGACAACGGTGAACCAGTGGTTAAGGGGACGTTCGAGTGAAAAAGACGATCGGCATCCTCGGCGGGATGGGGCCACTCGCCACTTTGGAGCTCTTCCGCCGGATCATTGCATTAACGCCGGCGAAGAAGGATCAGGACCACCTGCGGATCGTGATCGACAACAATCCGCAGATCCCCGACCGGACCGCAGCGATCCTCGGAAAGGGCGAAAGCCCGCTTTCCCTTCTCATTGAGACGGCACGCAATCTAGAGCGGGCCGGTGCAGACCTAATCGCTATTCCGTGCAACACTGCCCACTTCTACCTTTCAGAAGTCCAAAAAGCGGTTAAGGTGCCCATCATCGATATGATCGGGGAGACCGTAAGCAGAGTGGAGGCGGGTAGAGTGGGGCTCCTCGCCACGGACGGCACGAGAAAATCAGGCGTGTATAGTCGCGCTTGTGCCGCACGTGGCATCGACATTATCTACCCCAGTGCGTCCGACCAAAAGTGGTTAATGGAAGGGATCTACGCAATCAAGTCCGGAGCGGCACCGGATAAGTTTCAAGAGGGCATAATTGGGGTGATCGAGCGGATCAAGGATGCCGGCGCAGGTGCGGCAATCCTCGGTTGCACTGAGCTATCTTTGATTCCCGTGCCCGATGCAACGCTCATCCCGGTGTACGATGCCCTTACCGTGCTCGCGCAGGTAGCGGTATCACGGGCGATGAATTCGGGATGACCCAGCCGTAGCGCGCAGCAAATTCAGCACGCGTTCCGTCTCCCGGCGAGGCTGTTCGGGCGGGCAAACCATCAGGGACTTTGGTTAACACCAAGTTCCTCTTTTTTCGTCAGTATGCACGGAAGAAGCGGGACAGGGTTGCGAAGAATGTGGGCCCGGAACAAAGGGGAGTTTGTCCCAGGCCCAGCGTGTTGGTTAACCCTTCTTCTCTTCGCGGTCCAGGTATTGGAGGATCGCGTCGACAACGAGGTAGTTGATTGAGCGGTCGCGTCTCTCGCTCAGGCGAATCAGCCGCTCAACCGGCTTGGCGTCCATCTTATTCTGTGGAATGTAGATGGACAGCTTGTCAAGGATTCGTTTCTTAGGCATTCGGTTCACCTCCTTATCAACGAAGCTGTTTCTTCGTTTTTCCATTTGTTTTTCAGTAAATGGATGTTGCGTTATAGGATACACATTAAGCGGGATTTTTCCATGCCGGGAGGATGGAAAACTCATGGAAAAAACCTGGCAAAATTTGAGGTAAACGTCTTTGCATAATGTTTACGCGCCGTAGCGGCCGAAGCGCCGGCTATTTATGAATATGCGCATGGTTTTTACTATAATGGTGATAAAAGGAGGTAGCAATGAGCGACGAGCGGTCACGCGATGCGGTAATGCAAGAGGTTAAAGAACGGGGGATCAGATTTATCCAGCTTTGGTTCACCGACCTACTTGGAACCCTGAAGAGCGTGGAGATCCCGCAGAGTGAGCTTTCCGGTGCGCTTGAGGAGGGGATCGGGTTTGACGGCTCGTCGATCCACGGGTTCGCTCGCATTGACGAGAGCGATATGCTGGCCAAGCCTGATCCAAAGACGTTTACCATCTTTCCGTGGGCGGATGATGTTGCGCGGTTGATCTGCGATATCCTTGAGCCGGATGGGACTCCGTACGAGGGCGACCCGCGCTGGGCGCTCAAGCGCGCGATTGCTCGGGCGCGCGCAGCGGGGTTCATCATGCAAGTCGGGCCGGAGGTGGAGTACTTCTACCTCCGCACCGATGATGGGCCCGAGGTCCTCGATTCCGGCGGATACTTCGATCTTGTCCCCCCTGACCTTGGTTCAGAGATGAGGCGGGAGACGGTCCTCACGTTGCAGAAGATGGGGATCGAGGTAGAGGCAGCCCATCATGAGGTTGCCCCCAGCCAGCAGGAGATCGACCTGCGGTTCACCGATGCCCTTACTATGGCTGACCAGCTCATGACCACGCGGTTCGTGGTTAAAGAGGTCGCCCGCCGGCACGGGATCCGTGCCACGTTCATGCCTAAGCCGCTTTACGGCGAGAACGGATCCGGAATGCACACCCACCAGTCGCTGTTCACACCCGATGGTCATAACGCGTTCTTCGATCCCAGCGATCCGCTCTATCTGTCTGCGGTTGCCAAGGGGTACATCGCCGGACTGATGCACCACGCTAAGGAGATCATCGGTGTATGCGCCCAGTGGGTCAACTCGTACAAGCGGCTTGTGTCCGGGTACGAGGCACCGGTGTATATCACATGGGCCAAGCGCAACCGCAGTAACATGGTCCGCGTTCCCATGTACAAACCGGGCAAGGAAGCCGCGACACGGATCGAGTTTCGTGCCCCTGACCCAGCATGCAACCCGTATCTTGCGTTTGCCACGATGCTCCACGCTGGGCTTACCGGAATCGAAGATAACTATCCCCTCCCTGATCCGATGGAGCGCGACGTCTATGCGATGAGCAAGGAAGAGCGAAAGGCTCTAGGGATTGAGGAACTGCCGGGCAGCCTGAACATGGCTATCGCGTACATGGAGAAAAGTGAGCTCGTGCGCCGTGCCCTTGGGGACCACATCTTCAGTAAATTTATCGAGAACAAGAAGATCGAGTGGGATAACTACCGGGCGCGGGTGCACCCCTACGAGCTTGAACGTTACCTTCCCATGCTGTAGAGGATCTTTGGGGTCAGGTCTTGCAATCCAACAGTTAAGTTGCTCTCATTTTATTACACGTGTGTCATTGCAAGACCTGACCCCAGGATAGCTTGCAATCTTTCGTAGCGTCGGGCTTCATGCCCGACGTTGTCCTTTCGTCGCAGATAAACTGCGACGCTACAAAGGCGGTTATCGTTTCGTCGCACACCTGTCTGCGTGCGGGCACGCACAGGCAGGCAGGTTGCGACGCTACACAATCTTTCGTAGCGTCGGGCTTCATGCCCGACGTCCTCCGTCACAGAGTTCATGCAGTCCGG
>CAZTJW010000058.1:0-4607 GCA_964613775.1 uncultured Thermotogae bacterium | reverse complement strand
TGTTGTTGAAGAGCGGAGCGTGTTTGCGCAAGTTTGTCCATAAGTTCAGGGAGCGCCTGTTTGGCTATGTTGTATCCGTGTTCGATCCCGGTGCGATAATTATTGAAGCACATCGGATTGTAGCCAGGCAGGTCAACTTCGATGCAAAAGTCCGCTGCTTCCAGTTCCCATTGGACCAGCTTCTCCCCTTTAAGAAAATCGACGGTGGTGAGAAGGTCGAACCCGTTCTTATACGGACCGGGACGTTCCTCACCCAGCTTAACCCCGATAACGAAATCTGCCCCTTCGGCGCGCAGCTCGCGCACCGGCACCTCGGCAAGGACACCCCCATCCACAAGCAACATCCCGCCGCGCTCCACTGCCGGGAAAATGCCGGGAATGGAGATCGACGGCAGGATCCCATCACGCAGACGCCCGTCCTTGAGCACGACCGGAGTGCCCGTCAGAAGATCAACCGCTACCGCGGAGAACGGGACCGTGGTATCGGAGAACTTGTATTCCCCAAACAGGTACGAGAGCGCCGTACGGTTGGTGCGGTGCGACAGAACCGACCCACGCAGGGAGGAAAGATCACACAGAATGCTAAGAACCCAGTCCCGCAGGAACGGAGGCTTAGGCTGGGCACGATGGAGGATCGTGAAGTAGTCGATGTTCATTCGCTCCACCAATCCCTTGGCCAACGCAATGAGCCGAGCGGCATCGTAATACAGGGCATACGCACCGCCAACGATCGCGCCGATGCTCGATCCGTTGATAAGGTCGGGTTTAATTCCCGCCTCCTCCAGCGCCTGAATCACGCCAATGTGCGCATAGCCACGTGCTCCGCCACTTCCCAAACTCAGCCCAATCCGCATCTTGAACGAGATCTTACCCGATCAGGCTGGATCGATCTAGCCTTCCGGGGTCGCGGTGGCGAACTGGAGTTGATACAGCGCGGCGTATAAGCCGTTGTGCGCGATAAGCTCGGAGTGCGTTCCCTGTTCCACGATCCTCCCGCCGCTTACAACGAGGATCTTGTCCGCCTCGCGGATCGTGGACAGGCGGTGGGCAATGACGATCGAGGTACGGCCGGCCATGATCTTGGCAAGCGAGCGTTGTACCAAATCCTCAGTGTGCGAGTCGATGCTCGCTGTTGCTTCGTCGAGCACAAGGACACGCGGGTTGAACGCGACTGCACGCGCAAACGAGATGAGCTGACGCTGCCCCATGGACAGGGTCGCTCCGCGCTCCTTGACCTCGGCGTGGTAACCATCAGGGAGGTCCGCGACGAAGTCGGCGTTGGCGAATCGGGCGGCGTTGATTGCCTTCTCCTCGGATAGGTCGCTGCGTAACCGGATGTTATCCATGATATCGCCGGAGAACAGGAACACGTCCTGCAACACGACCGCCATCTGCGCGCGGAGGAACGCGATGTCGAGCTTTTCGATCGGAACCCCGTCGAGGAGGATCTGCCCCTTCTGAATTGGGTACATGCGCAGTAATAGCCGGATGATCGTCGTCTTGCCCGCACCGGTTGGCCCGACGATCGCCACTCGCTCGCCCGGGGAAGCGGTGAACGAGACTCCCTTGAGGATCCATTCCTCGTCGTGATACGCGAACCACACATCGCGGAACTCGATTCTTCCCTTGACATGGTCCAGTATTTTACCCTCGCCACGGTCCTCCTCTGGGGTGTCGAGCAGGATGAAGATCCGCTCCGCAGCGGCCATCGCCCCCTGCAACACATTGTATCCCTGCGCCAGATCGAGGACCGGGTTGAATAGCATGCGCACGTACTGGATGAATGCGGTGAGCGCGCCCAGCGTGAGCGTCCCACGTAGCACGCTCAGCCCTCCATACCAGATGACAAGCGCAATGGCAAACGAGCTTAGGAAACTCATAAGTGGACGAAAGATGGCAAACGTGATGAGCTGGTGCATGTCGGCGCGATACTTTCCCCAGTTGATCTCCTGAAACCGCGCGTTTGCCTTTACCTCCTGCACGAACACTTGGATGATCCGCATTCCGGAGATCGATTCCTGCAGGTATGCGTTCAACCGCGCGATCTGGCGGCGCACCGCGCGGTACGCGACGCGCACGTGGTTGCGGAATTCAAACGCAGCATACACAATCACCGGGAATAACGCGCTTATCACAAGCGCCAGGTGCCATTCGAGGCGGAGCATAATCACCATCACCCCGACGATCAAAAACGCGTCACGAAACAGGTTGACAAGCATCGAGGTGTACATCTCGTTGATCGCGGAAACGTCGTTCGTCACCCGCGTGACGAGCCGTCCCACCGGGGTACGATCAAAATAAGAAAGGGGCAGCCGCAGGATGTGCCCAAAGATCTTCCGGCGCATGTCGTACATCACGCGCTGACCAGTGAGCTGAAGCAGGTACACCTGGCCGACGCCAAACGCAAACCGCACGATAAGGGCAAACGCGAACAGGATTGCCAAATGAATTATCCCGGTGATTGCCGCACCACGCAGGACGATCGTGTCATGTGGTGAAAGCCCGCGCAGGGCGCTGTCATCTCCGATGTATCCCCCGGGAATCGAGGTGAACCGATGCGGATAGCGTGCGACAACCTGTGCGCCAGCGCTCCCTAAGGGGATGAATAAGTAATGGGCGGAGGAGAGAAGTCCGGCCTCCTCCCAGTGTGCCCGGGTACCAGGATCGACGCGGTGGAGATCGATGAGGTAACGCCCATCTCCGAGCGGGATCGATGCCCCGTGTGTCGGGGCCTGCGGTAGCGTCACGATCGCGTCGGGGAGGGTGAGGAACTCGTCGATCGCGACCTTAGTGATGTAGGGAAGCGCGAGCCCGATTCCGGTAAGGACAAGGACCAATACGACGCACACCGAGAACAGGTGCCAATACGGGGCGAGAAAGCGCAACAGCCGCTTCATCAACCGCAGATCAAATGCCTTTCCCAGTACTTCGTCGTCACGCGGGTTATAGCTCATCCCGTACCTCCTGTTGTGCCTGCTGCAGCCGCCAGATGCGCCGGTAAATTCCATCCTCGACGATAAGTTGCGCGTGCGTCCCGCGTTCGACGATGCGCCCGTGGTCAAGTACGACGATCTGATCGGCGTGCATCACCGCAGAGAGGCGGTGGGCAATGATGATTGCCGTGTGTTCACGGAAGAACCGGTGCAGATTTTTGAGGATGAAAGTTTCCCGTTCGGCATCGACCGCGGATAGTGGGTCATCGAAGATGAGAACCTGCGGATCCAGGAGAAGGGCTCTGGCGATCGCCACCCGCTGCTTCTGTCCGCCGGATAGGGCAATCCCTCTCTCGCCAACGCGTGTCTCATAGCCATTGGGGAAGGCGACGATCTCGTCGTGGATCCCGGCAAGCTGGGCCGCCCGTTCAATTGCGGGCGCGTCTGCGTGTGGAGAACCGAACGCGATATTCTCCCGAATCGTCGCAGAAAACAAGAATGGGTCTTGAGGGACAAACCCAATCTTTCCCCGCAGTTCGGCAAGCGGTAATGAGCGCACGTCGGCACCGCCGAAATAAATCGTACCAGGAGGAGGATCAAATATCCGGGGGATAAGATGGGCAAGGGTGGTCTTCCCCGCGCCGGTCAAGCCGACGATCCCTAACGTCGTCCCTGCCTCGATCGTGAGGTTAATCTCACGCAGGGCAGGGGTAGGTGCAGTCCCGTTGTTGCTCGGGTAGGCGAATGTAAGGTTGCGCACCTCAATGCGTGTGTCGCGCGGCTGGTGCGGACTGGGTGGATCGGTGATCTCCGGACGGGCGGCAAGCAGGCGGTTAATGCGTGCTAGAGATGCGCTTCCCCGCTGGAGGATGTTCACTGCCCAGCCGATGGAGATCATCGGCCACGCGAGCATCGTCAGGTACTGGGTAAACGCGACGAAGTCACCTAGGGTGATCGACTCGCGGATCACGCTGATCCCGCCCACCCACAGGACGATCGCCAGCGTCGCGCCGCTTAATAGCTCGATCAGCGGTTCGAACAGTCCCCATACCCGCACGAGAGCCATATTTTTGTCCACGAACCGCTGGTTCACGCGGCTAAAATCGCGCGCTGTCCCATCCTCCTGCACGAACGACTTAACCACCCTGATCCCGGCTACGTTCTCCCGCACCTTCTCCATCAGCTCAGAAAAGACCTGCTGCACGATCTCAAACCGGCGGTGGATTACCTTCCCGAACCCGAGCATGAATACGGTGAGGATCGGCAACGGGAGGGTAGCGTACAGAGTAAGACGCGGGTCAATTGTGAGCATGATTCCCACTGCCACCGGAATCATGAACAGGGGATCGGCAATCGTGAGAATCCCGAACCCACACGCCCGGCTGACCGCATCGATGTCGTTGGTAGCATGCGCCATCAGCTCACCGGTCTTGTGCTCGTTGTAGAATGAGGCCGAAAGCCTAAGAAAGTGGTGATACAGCCTATCCCGCAAGTCACGCTCGATCCGCCGGGATGTTCCGATGAAGAAATACCGCCACAGGAACCGGAACACCATAACGATGATCGCCAGTCCGACGATGTATAAGCCGCTTCTCAGCACCCCGCCTTCGCCGCGCGCGAGCCGGTCGATTGCGTCTCGGATCACGAGCGGAACGATCATCCCCGCTCCGTCCA
>CAZTJW010000057.1:0-4822 GCA_964613775.1 uncultured Thermotogae bacterium | reverse complement strand
GAAAGCGCCAACACGAAAAGCAATAAAAACTTCCCTAGCCGTTTCATTTAACACCCTCCTTTCATAAGTAAGATCACTGCAATTATGCCTAGCATTCGGGTGGTTTAGACTCCAAAAACGAAAAAAGTTAGCACGAATATCGTTCACCATTTCCCCTTTCTGCTTCAGGTCAGCAATAAACCATTTGCTATACTGGGATACTTTAGCGGATAACGCTGGTTTAGACAAGGCCGTTGAGGGAAAGTTTCCCCTAGCGTACAATGGCGAACGGGAAGATGAAAATAAAATCACAGATTAGGAGGAATGCCGATGGGAGATAAACGGATGATGACGATAGACGGGAATACAGCAGCAGCGCATGTCGCCTACGCATTCAGCGACGTGGCAGCGATCTACCCGATCACGCCCAGTACACCGATGGGAGAGATCGCCGATAGTTGGGCGGCACACGGAAGGAAGAACCTGTTCGGGCAGGCGCTCAAGGTGACCGAGATGCAAGCGGAGGCCGGTGCCGCTGGTGCGGTGCACGGCTCGCTCGTCGCTGGTGCGCTCACCACAACGTTCACCGCATCGCAGGGGCTTCTCCTCATGATCCCCAACATGTACAAGATCGCAGGTGAGCTTTTGCCGGCCGTGTTTCACGTCGCGGCGCGGGCGGTCGCCGGGCACGCCCTGTCCATCTTCGGCGACCACTCGGATGTTATGGCCACGCGTCAGACGGGGTTCGCCATCCTCGCCTCCGCTTCGGTGCAGGAGGTAATGGACCTGGCACTGGTGGCACACCTCGCCGCGTTGAAGGCAAAGGTACCGTTCCTTCACTTCTTCGATGGATTCCGGACCTCGCACGAGATCCAAAAGGTCGATGTGATCCCCTACGAAGAGATGGCAAAGCTGATGCCGTGGGATGAGGTGGCAGCGTTCCGCCGCCGGGCAATGAACCCCGAGCATCCTCATCTCCGGGGAAGCGCACAGAACCCGGATATCTACTTTCAGGCAAAGGAAGCGGCGAACCGGTACTACATCGCCGCCCCAGACATCATCGCGGAGACGATGAAACAGGTGAGCGCTCTTATCGGGCGGGAGTATCACCCCTTTGACTACGTTGGTGCTCCGGATGCCGACCGGGTGATTATGCTCATGGGATCATCCTGCGACGTCGCCGAGGAGACGGTGAACTACCTCGTTAGCCAGGGGGAAAAGGTCGGAGCCGTGAAGGTGCGGCTCTATCGGCCCTGGTCGCCGAAGCACCTCCTGGAGGTGCTCCCGGCCAGCGTAAAGAAGATAGCTGTCCTCGACCGTACAAAGGAACCAGGGGCGATCGGCGAGCCACTGTATGAGGACGTTGCCACCACGTTCAAGGAGACGGGTAAAGAGATGCTTGTCGTCGGTGGTCGTTATGGCCTCGGTTCCAAGGACTTCACCCCGGCGATGGTGCGGGCCGTGTTCGACAATCTCGCTCAAGATCAGCCGAAGAACCACTTCACCGTGGGGATCACCGATGATGTTACCCACACCTCCCTCCCGGTTGGTGAGGAGATCGACGTTGCGCCGAAAGGGACGATCCAATGCAAGTTCTGGGGGCTAGGAGCCGATGGTACAGTCGGAGCAAACAAGAGTGCGATCAAGATCGTGGGAGACAACACCGATCTCTATGCCCAGGGATATTTTGCCTACGACGCGAAGAAGTCGGGTGGAATCACGATGTCGCACCTACGGTTTGGCAAATCCCGCATCCAATCGCCCTATCTCATCAAAAATGCCGATTACATCGCATGTCACAACCCGGCATTCGTATACAAATACGATCTTCTCGCCGGGATCAAGGATGGCGGAATCTTTGTCTTGAACTGCCCGTGGACTGGGGATGCCCTGGATAAGAACCTTCCGGCGTCGCTCAAGCGCACGATTGCTCAGAAGAAGCTGCAGTTCTATACGATCGACGCGGTGAAGATCGCCTCCGAAATTGGGCTGGGTGGGCGGATCAACATGATTATGCAGACCGTGTTCTTCAAGCTCGCCGGTGTCCTTCCGGTCGATGCGGCGATCAAAAAGCTTAAGGAAGCGATCGAGAAGACATATGGACGTAAAGGAGAGGATGTTGTCCAGATGAACTACGCCGCGGTCGACGCCGCCCTGGATAACCTGATCGAAGTGAAGGTCCCCGCATCCTGGGCGAGCGCAACCGGAGGCGAGGAGAAGGGCGAGCAGAAAGTACCTGAATGGGTCCTTGCGGTGATGCGCCCGATGGAGCTTCAGGAAGGGGACAAGCTGCCCGTGAGTGCGTTTGCCTCTGAGCTTGACGGATCGTACAAGTGGACCGGCCCAGACGGGACCTTCCCATCCGGGACGAGCAAGTATGAAAAGCGTGGGGTGGCGATAAACGTGCCGGAGTGGAACCCGGATAATTGCATCCAGTGCAACTTCTGTTCGTTTGTCTGTCCCCATGCTGCTATCCGGCCTGTCCTGGCTACGGAAGAGGAGCTCGCCGATGCCCCGACGGGATTCAACACGGTCCCTGCACATGGAAAGGGGATGGAAGGGCTGCGGTTCCGGGTGCAGGTGAGCCCACTCGACTGCACCGGGTGCGAGAACTGTGTTAACGTGTGCCCGGGCTTGAAAGGGAACAAGGCACTCGCTATGAAGCCATTAGCCACTCAACTCGATCCCCAGGTCGATAACTGGAAGTTCTTTGAGCGGCTCCCCGGACACCCGGAGAAGGTCAACACGAAGACCGTCACCGGAAGCCAGTTCCTCCAACCACTGTTTGAGTTCTCCGGCGCCTGCCCGGGATGCGGGGAGACGCCATACATCAAGCTTGCCACGCAGCTATTCGGCGACCGCATGCTCATCGCCAACGCCACCGGTTGTTCCTCGATCTACGGGGGCTCGGCGCCGGCGGTGCCATACTGCACGAACCGCAACGGCCACGGTCCGGCATGGGGAAATTCGCTCTTCGAGGATAACGCCGAATACGGGTTCGGGATGAACCTGGCGCTCGCTGCCCGGCGCGATCAGTTGGCCCGGCTGGTGAGTAAGGCGCAGGATAAAGTATCCCCTGAGCTACGGGGTGCGATGAAGGAATGGCTTGCTGGCAAGGACGATGCGACCGCATCGCGTCAGGCCGGAGACCAGATGGCCGCTTTGCTCGAAAAAGAGGCGGGCAGCGATCCCCTGCTTAAGGAGATTCTTTCCCAACGCGATCTTTACACGAAGAAATCGATTTGGATCATCGGCGGTGACGGCTGGGCGTACGACATCGGCTATGGGGGATTGGATCATGTGATGGCGATGGGTCAAGACGTAAATGTCCTCGTGCTCGATACCGAGGTTTATTCCAACACCGGTGGCCAATCTTCCAAGGCGACCCCGACGGGCGCGGTGGCCAAGTTCGCTGCATCAGGAAAGAAGACGAAGAAGAAGGACCTCGGCCGCATGTTCATGTCCTACGGTTACGTGTACGTCGCATCGGTGGCGATGGGGGCGAACATGCCCCAGTGCCTGAAAGCGTTCCTCGAAGCCGAATCTTATCCCGGTCCGAGCATCATCATCTCTTATGCTCCGTGCATCAACCATGGACTAAAGAAAGGGATGGGTAAGGCGCAGGCGGAGGAGAAATTAGCCGTCGAGGCTGGGTATTGGCCCTTGTACCGCTATGACCCGCGCCTTGAAGCGCAGGGGAAGAACCCGTTCCAGCTTGACTCCAAAGCCCCGAGCGGTGACTTCCAGAAGTTCCTGATGGGCGAGGTGCGTTACTCAAGTCTACTCAAGACGTTCCCCGAGGAAGCGAAAAAGCTCCACGCGCGCCTTGAGAAAGAGTGCAAGGAGCGTTACGCGGAGTACAAAAAGCTTGCAGAGCTTTAATGAGAAAAGCAAGACGACCCGGTCATTGTGGCCGGGCCGTCACTTTATCCATTGGGGAGGGTCAGTTCTGGGAGTTGATCTTGGCGCGTAGACCTTCTTCGTTTTTGATGATTATCTGGTAGCGGCTCTTGTCGAGGATTCCCTCCCGCGCAAAGCGATTAAGCGCTAATGTCGTGTTCTCCCGTGCTGAGCCGATCATGTCTGCCAGTTCCTTGTGCGTTAATTGGAAGCTGATCAGGATTCCATCCTTGGTCTTTACTCCGTACTCGTCGGAGAGTTTGAGAAGCTGGCGAGAGAGGCGGGCTTGGATGTCCTTAAACGCAAAATCCTCTAATGCCTCTTCGAACTCGCGTAACCGGTGGGCAAAGTGTTCAAGCAGGAGTCTTGAGTAAACGGGATCCGAGTTTAGTACATGGGCAAACTCTTCTTTCCCTACCCGACGGACGACCGCATCCTCGATTGCACTCGCTTGATGGCGGCGACGTTTTTCACCAACTAGGCACATCTCCCCAAAGATTTTCCCCGGATCGAGGATAGCAAGCGTCAGCTTCTTCCCACTTTTATCTATATGGGCAAGCTTCACCCGCCCTTCTTCCACGAGATAGACGGCATTGCTTGGGCTCCCGGGCTGGTAGATCGCCTCACCCCGCTCGAGCGCTAACGACTCGCCCAGTTGGCTAAGTAGATGCGCAAAACTCACCTTCCTGCTTATCGTCCTTCGCATCCGTATTCTCCTCCTCTCTTTCAAGATGAGGGTAGCAAGAGACCATGCACAATGGCAGGAAAGAGGAGAATTGATCGGGGTTAGTTCCCGCTGAAATAAAGTAACGTGTGTCACCTGTTTGGATGGACAGAAGACGAGATGAAAAGGGATAGCGTGGTGAATGTCACCGGACCCGATCCGGTTACTCCCTAGAAAGGAGGTGATCCAGCCGCAGGTTCTCCTACGGCTACCTTGTTA
>CAZTJW010000056.1:0-4914 GCA_964613775.1 uncultured Thermotogae bacterium | reverse complement strand
CCGACGATGGCGGCGCACACAAGTGTACTTGGGGGGTGTAGTAGCCGGTATAGGGATTACTACACCCCCCAGGTTGTTTCCCTATGTTCGTGTGGCGACAGGGCGATACATCAAATTTCAACATGCCGATCGACCCCGCTTAAACCTCTAATGCCCCGTAGCGAGCTTAAGGGATTCTTTACTCTCCCCCTTTCAAGAATTTATCGAACCAGGAGACAATCTCGCTCAGCCGGCGTAGGCGGTGAGCCGGTTTTCCGCTGCGGGATAGATTGTGATTCTCCCCGCGGAACAGGACGAGCCTCGCCTCCACTCCGTGATAGCGTAGTGCAGTGAACATCTGGATTCCCTCCGCCATCCAGCAACGGTAGTCCTCCTGGGAGTGGATAAACAATGTTGGAGTCTTGACGCGGTCTGCATAACGAAGCGGAGAGTGCCACCACAGCTTGCTCCCATTGTCCTGCCACGGGGTGGCGCCGATCTGGTCATAGTTGAAGAAGTAGCCGATGTCCGTGGTGCAGAACTTGCTGATCCAATTGGCGATCGAGCGCTGCGAGCACGCAGCCTTGAATCGATCGGTGTGTCCGATGATCCAGTTGGTCATGAATCCGCCATAGGAGCCGCCCATCACCCCGAGACGGTCGGCATTGATCTCCGGGAAGAGCGCAATCGCCCGATCGAGGATCGCCATCAGGTCATCGTAATCGATTGTTCCGTATTTTTTTCTGATATCGGCGAATGCGTTTCCCCGCCCGGATGAGCCGTGCGGGTTGCCGAACACGATGATGTACCCCTCCCCAGCGAGGACCTGCATCTCGTGGATGAATACATCACCGTATACCGTGGCCGGTCCGCCATGGATGGCGAGGATCGTCGGGTATTTCTTCCCCGGGGCGAAGTCGGGTGGCCGCATGATCCACGCGGAAAGCTCGATCCCGTCTTTCGTCCGGACGGTGAACGGCTCCGGGGTAGAAACAGCCTTTCTGGCAAGGGCATCATCGTTGAGCCCGGTGAGCTGCCGTTCGGTCCCATTTTCCATCGTGTACAGCTCCTGGAGCTTGCCCGGGCGGAGGGCGACGTAGATGAGCCTGCCATCGCGGGCGTCAAACGCATCAATTGAGCCTGGCGATCCGACGACGCGCGTGATCCTCCCTCCCTGCTCCACGCGCTCGAGGTAGCAAGAATCGCCCGCCGTGACGACGCAGTAAGCGCTATCCCCGTCGACGCGCAGCGTCGGGCCACCGCCGTGACGGACGTCCGAGTTGACCGAGTTCCCGGTGGAGTAATCCCATCCCGGGGTGAGGGAGGAAAACTTACCCATCTCAAGGTCGAACGCCAATATTTCAAGGTTTTCGTTCAACCCGTAGTGCTTCATGTCCGATCCCAGAACGACGATTTGATCATCCCCAAGAAAGCGCGGCCCGGAAAGCGAAAGCTTGTCCTTTGAGATGCACGTACGGTCCCCGGTCGCAAGGTCGAGGAGCCAAAGCTCGTCGGTGAGCCCGGCCTTGTCCGCGAAGTCCTTCCCTGTGTAGGCAACCCGGCTTTCATGTACGTCGAACCCGGCCACGTTGAACGTCCCGCTCACCAGCTCCTCCGCCTTCCCCGTCTTCAGGTCAAACGTGAACAGGTGGCGCCGCCGCTTGTTCGTGAATCCCTGGCCGTTAGACCAGAACGGGATCTCATCCAGAACTTCATAGTCCTTGTCCTCGTCCTTTACCTTGTAAAGCGGCACGCGAGCCGAATAGAGAAGGCGGCCATCGTCCAGGAGCTCGAGCGCCTCCACCTTATGCGGGATCGTCCCGATCCGCTCGGCCTCGCCCCCGTCGATCGCGATCCGGTAGACCGGGCTTTCTTTCTCCTTACCGGTCCGATGGGAGATGAAGATGACCGCGCGGGAATCCGCGCTCCACACAAACGGACCGTCCTTTCCCGAACCGGTAAGCCGGCGCAGTTTTCCGTACTCGAGATTTACTAGGTAGATATCGCTTGCATAGTCGTTCTCCTCCAGACTTGCTTCCTTTACAAGAAACGCTGCCATCTTTCCGTCCGGCGATATCCGCACCTCGGATAGGAACCGGTAGGTCAACAAATCCTCCGGTAACACTTTGTCCATCTTTCCTCCTTTCTCAGCTATGGTAACCGTTTCTCGGCTTTTCGCTAGTTTGGCTTGACAGAGAGCGTGTTGCAGTTATCATATCGATTCCGATATATCGATTCCGAAGAAGGTGAGTGATGCGCGGGATGTCACGTGGATTTTTACGGCTGTACCTCCTTAAGCTAATTGGGAAGGCAAAGGAGGGAATCTCCGGGTACGCCTTGATGAAGCAAATCGAGGAAGAGACCGGGGGTTGGCGACCGTCACCCGGTTCGGTCTACCCGCTTCTCGGGGCGTTGGAACAGGCGGGGCTCATTTGCCACCGGTCCGCGGGAGACAAGAAGTTCTACTCCCTGACGGAGAAAGGGAGAGAGAACCTTTCCCGTGCACGCGCAGCACGAGAGGAAGCGATGGACGGGGTACGCCGGTCGATCCGCGTGCTCGGGGAGCTGTTCGGGGAGGATGTAGAGGCCGATCTGATGGATCACCTGGGCTGGGCGCATCGCGATATTCCGCATGAGCTCCGGCGATCGTTCCACGAGTTGCGTGAAGTCATCGCTGCGCTCCTTCGCCAGGACCTTCCCACTGAGAAGCAGGAAAAGATCGGTGAAATACTGGGAAAGGCAACCGAGGAGTTGAGGGGATATGTCACACGCAATTGAGGTTTCTGACCTTGTGAAGGTGTACAAAAACGGGGTGCGGGCGGTGGATGGGATCTCGTTCCACGTGAAGAAGGGAGAGGTATTCGGCCTGCTTGGGCCGAACGGTGCGGGTAAGTCGACGACGATCAAGGTGTTGATCGGTTTGCTCAACCCGACATCCGGGGCCCTGAAAATTAATGGGATCGACATCCGGGTACATCCGGCGGAGATCAAGCGGGCGACCGGGTACGCAGCACAGGAGACGGCGATCGATGATCGGCTCACTGCGTGGGAGAACATCACCCTGCAGGGGCGGTTTTACCATCTCTCACGTCAAGAAGTTCGTGACCGCAGTGTTGAAGTGCTCAAAATGTTCGACCTGTACGACCGGCGAGGCGACCTCACCGCGACCTTCTCCGGCGGGATGCTCAAGCGCCTCGATATCGCTGAGGCCCTAATTCACCATCCCCAGATCCTGTTCCTCGACGAGCCGACCCTCGGGCTCGACGTGCAGACGCGCCAGGCGATCTGGCGCTACATAGAGCGGCTCCGCGAGGAAGAGGGGATGACGATCTTCGTCACCACCCACTATATGGAGGAGGCCGATGCCCTCTGCGACCAGGTGGCAATCATCGATCACGGAAGGATCATGGCGTTGGATACGCCCGGTGCGCTCAAGGCGCGGATCGGCGGGGACCTCGTCACCGTGAGGTTTGCTGGCGATGTCGGGAAGGTGGATGTGCTCCTAGACGTCATCCGCGGTCTCCCCAGGGTACGGGAGGTCAATGCGGGGGAGGACGGCATCCACCGCATCGTGGTGGAACAGCATGGAGATCAATTAGTTCCCGAGATCGTACGGGTAGCAGACGAACATGGGGTGGAAGTCCAGTCCATCCGTCTCAAGCGCCCCACGCTCGATGATGTCTACCTCCACTTTACCGGACACGCGATGCGGGATGAGCTCGAGAATCGCGAGGCGCATGTTAAAGCACGGTTTATGCGCAGCAGAACGAGGAGGAAAGGATGAACATTTTATCGGACACGTGGTATGTCGCAAAGCGAGAACTGATCAAGTTCTTCCGCACCAAGGTACGGATTATCGTCACCCTAGTGCAGCCAGTGATCTGGCTCGCGTTTATGGGGAACACGATGCGTGGGGTGACAAACAACCCGTTCGGTGCCCAGATGTTCGGCACCCCCAACTACCTCGCATTTATGACTCCAGGGGTGATCCTGATGACGGTCCTGTTTGGTGGGGTGTTCGGCGGCGTATCAATCGTTTGGGACAGGAGAATCGGGTATCTGGAGAAGATGCTCGCTGCGCCAATCCATCGCGGGGCGATCCCATTCGGAAAAGCACTTGCTGTGATGATTCAGGGAGCGATCCAGGTAGTGGCGATCATCGTTATCGCCCTCTTATTTGGAGTGCACTTCCAAACTGGTTTTTTGGGGATTATCCTCATTATCGTGCTTGCGATGTTGTTCAGCGCGATTCTAAGCGGGATATCGCTATCGCTTGCCGCGTCGATCCGCACGATGGAGACCTTGATGGCGATCGTGAACTTTCTTACCATGCCGCTCATGTTCGCGAGCAATGCGCTATTCCCGATCGCCGTGATGCCGCATTGGCTAGCGGTGATTGCCAAGATTAACCCGGTCACCTACGCGGTCGGCCCGATCCGCGAGCTTACTGTCCACGGCTGGAACTGGGGGAAAATCCTGCCGGGTGCAGGGGTGACCATCGGTCTAGCGCTCGCGTTCATGCTCGTAAGTCAGATGGTCTTCCAGCGCACGACAAGCGAATAGCCTTAAGGGCAGGCCCCAAAACACTGCAATCTTTCGTAGCTTGGGGGGTGTAGTAAGTCCAATGCTGATTACTACACCCCCCAAGGGCTTCATGCCCGACGGCATCTTGTGGTGCCGGGCCCTGCTTATCCCGTGCAACGACGGAAGAGCGGATTATTTCACGGGGTGAATCCTACATCACTGGGGTATTCCTATAGGGCAACGAACTCTACTGTCCCGGTATTGCAGATCGACGGTTATGAGTTATTCCTACAATTGCCGGGAGGTAATTAAGTGACAAGTGATGAGTGAGAAACTAAAGAACCACAGAGATTTGGAGGTTGGGAGGGGGATAGAGCGTAGCGTCGGGCTTCATGCCCGACGTCCTCCGTC
>CAZTJW010000055.1:0-4935 GCA_964613775.1 uncultured Thermotogae bacterium | reverse complement strand
TCACCACTTCCACCGGGGCACTTGTCGCCGACCTCGCTAGTCGCAAGTCACTGGGAGCGGCGATGGGGACGTTCGGCACGATCGCCGATACCGGCCAGGCACTCGGACCGATCATCATCGGGGCACTGCTGGCGAAGATTGGTTATCTGCCTGCGTTTGCTGGCCTGTCCGCGTTTCTCGTCCTGTGGACCGGGATGTTCCTCCGCACGCCGGTCGGGCGCTGACGCTACTTCAGCCAGCGATTGAAGAACGCGACGGGCTATCCACTGCGTCAACTTGCACACGCCGGGATATCCTTTTATAGTCGGAGCAAATCGAAAGGGGAAATGGAGTGACCGGAGAAATCGAGCGTTTATTAGAACTACAGGCTAAGGACCAAGAGGGCGTAACGCTTGCCGCCCAGATCAAGCACCTCAATGATCAGCGGGCACATTTGGAGAAGAAACGGACAGAGGAAATAGCGCGGGTCGATGATGTTCGCCACGCCCTGGAAGCTCTCGAGCGTGAGAGTCGCCAGCGCAACCTCGAGGTCGATGACCTAGACATGCAGATCCACACCTATCAGAAAAGACTTGATGAGGGGATCATCTCATTCAAGGAGATGGAAGCGCTGCGGGAGAAGATTGCAAACCAACGGGCGCGGATGAACACGATGGAGGATGAAGCCCTGATGCTGATGGAACGGATCGTCGAAGAGAAGAAGTCACTCGCCCGCGCCGAGGAGGAGCTCACGGCCCGGCTTGCGGAACTAGACGCGGCAAAAAGGGATCTCGCGGCCCGCATCAGCGAAGTAGAGCAGGCTCTCTCTGCTGCTAAGGCGGCACGGGAAGAAATCGCCGGAAGGATCAGCCCGTCGCTTCTCTCCCGGTACGAGAACCTGCGCCGCAGTTTTCCTGATCCGGTCGTCCCGATAAAGAACGGCGTCTGCTCGGGATGCAAACTGCGGGTGAGCGAGCACACGATCGAGCGGGCACGCAACACTGACGAGATTGTGACGTGCGAGAATTGTTCGCGCATCCTGTACATCCGCTGAGTTGCGGCGCGCTTCTTCTGATCCTCATCGTGATTCTCTATTCTTCTCTTGTCTATTCACTTCCCCAGCCGATCGGAAACCTATCCGACTACGGAAATGTCCTCGACCGCCACGGACGGGATGAGATCAATTCTCTCATCGCATCCACAAAGGCCCGCTACGGGATCGAGGTATACATCCTGGCGAGCTGGGAGGATCCGTTTCACAATCTCGATCGCTATGCCGTTTCTATTCTCGACTTCTGGGGGCTTGCCCGCGAGAACACGCTGCTCGCCGTGTTCATGAAGACGGGGCGCGACTGGGACGTGCGGGTAGTTGCAGGGAGGAAGACCGCCCTCTCCCACCCGAATCTCGCTTCGTATGTGCAGGCAAGCATCAGGGATCTTGTCGCTCATCGCAGGATCAAGGAGGCAATGGAGGCAATCTTCCCCGCGATCGACCGGGGCCTCACCGGAGCAGCGCAAAGGACGGGGGCTCATCACAAGAAGGTGGGCCGGATCGTCGCGGTGGTCCTCGTCTTTTCCCTCCTTGCCAGTGCCGCATTCCTCGCTCATCGCAGGATCTGTCCGCGTTGCGGTCACATCCTGCGTGTGCAGCGTACTCGCGGCTTACATGGGGAAGAGGATGTAGTATACTATTGTCCGCACTGTCATTACATGCGCACAAAACGGGAGAGGGCCAGAGGGCCGCGGAGGTGATGCCTCCGAGGAAAGTCCGGACTCCACAGGGCAGGTCACTGGGGAAATCTCAGCGGGGGTGACCTCGGGAAAGTGCCACAGAGAGCAGACCGCCGATGACCGTTCAGGTACAGGCAAGGGTGAAACGGTGGGGTAAGAGCCCACCAGCGGTCCGGGCAACCGGGCCGGCTCGGTAAACCCTGACCGGAGCAAGGCCAAATAGGAAGGCGATTGAGGGTTGCCCGCCCGAGCCTTCGGGTAGGCCGCACAGATGGATGGCCCTCCACGACAGAATCCGGCTTATCGGCCCTCTTCCTATGTGAATGAAATCATGTCGCGACGATGGATCTGGCGGGCGTTGCTTATTGGTTACGCGGCGGCGATTTTCACCGTGTCCAGTTTTCCGTTGACAAACGGTGGCCCGCTTCTTCCCGTTCCTTACGGGGATAAGATCCTCCACTTCGCCGAGTTCTTCCTGTTTGGGCTCATCGCTGCGGCAGGCTCTCTGGGAAGAAGGCCGGTGTTAACCGCGCTCTTGCTCACCGGGTTCTACGCCGGAACGGATGAGTTTCATCAGATCTTTGTCCCGGCGCGTGACGCCTCGATCGCTGACTGGGGGGCGGATTTCGTGGGTGCGATATTCGCCGCTTTGATCATTGTTCTCCTTCAGCGTACTGCCTTGTCGAGTATGCGGCACCGATTTATACTCAACAGGAGAAATTCGGATAAGGGGGGATGAGCGATGTATCCGTTGTGGGGACTTCCGTTCTTCATAGGGCCGAGCATCTTGATCCTGCTTCCTGCCTTGTTTCTGGCGATCTACGCCCAGTACAAGGTGCGGTCGACCTACACGCGTTACGCGCGGGTGCGCACCGATTCAGGAATCACCGCCGCGCAGACGGCGCAGCGGATTCTCGCTGGAGCGGGAATCAACGATGTTGAGATCCAGGGGATCCGGGGAGTCCTCTCCGATCACTATGACCCGCGGCACAAGGTCCTAAGGCTGTCCGATCCTAATTCCCCGTCTGTGGCCGCCGTCGGGGTAGCGGCCCACGAGGCTGGACATGCGATCCAGCACGCTCACGGATACAAGCCGCTCGTCCTGCGCACAGCGATCGTGCCGGCGGCAAACCTCGGGTCGCAGCTCGCATTTCCTCTTTTATTCCTTGGGTTGATCTTCCGATATGAGCCGTTCATCACGTTTGGGATCCTCGCGTTCTCCGCCGCGGTCCTATTCACCTTTGTGACCCTGCCGGTGGAGTTCGACGCCTCCCGCCGCGCGATCATCGCCCTGCGCGACGGGTACCTAGTAAATGAGGAGGAGCTCGGCGAGGTAAAGGAGGTCCTGTTCGCTGCTGCCCTGACCTACGTTGCCGCTGCGGCGATGGCCGCGTTGCAGCTTCTTATGCTTCTCTCGTTGAACCGCCGGCAATGAAGCTTGCCCCATCTCTCCTTGCTGCTGATTTTGGCAACCTACGGGCCGAGGCGAAGGAGGTTGAGCCGCTCGCCGATTACTTTCATATCGACGTGATGGACGGCCACTTCGTCGATAACCTCACGATCGGCCCACCGGCGGTGAATGCCCTGCGGGTCGGCCTTAAAAAGCCATTTGACATCCATTTGATGATCGACTATCCGATCCATTATGCCCCGCGGTTCACGGTAAAGCCCGGGGATATGATTACGTTTCACATTGAATCTAAGGACGAACCGTTCCGGACGATCGACGCGATTCGGGAGTTGGGGGCAAAGGTTGGGATCTCGCTTCGGCCGGGTACACCGATCACCGCGATCTTCCCCTACCTTGACCTCGTCGACCTTGTGCTCGTGATGAGCGTCGAACCCGGATTTGGAGGACAGGCGTTCATGCCGAAGGCGGTAGAGCGGATCGAAAAACTCAAGAATGAGATCGGAGATCGGAATGTCATAATCTCGGTCGACGGTGGGATCAATCAGAAGAACGTGGGTAAGGTGGTGAAGGCAGGAGCAGAGCGGATCGTCGCTGGCTCGGCGATCTTCAAACACCCGGATCGCCTCAGGGCGATGCGCGCCCTGATCGCCGCCGCTCAACACACTCAATGAACCCAACAAACCCTATGAACCCAGCGAACACTATAAACTCCAGTTCTGATGAACATTTCATGCGCCTTGCCCTCGAGCTTGCCCACAAGGGTGAGGGCTTCACTAACCCCAACCCGATCGTTGGTGCAGTCGTGGTCAAGGACGGAAAGATCATTGGCACTGGGTATCATCGGAAATTTGGCGGGCCGCATGCTGAGGTGTTTGCCCTGGAGGAGGCAGGGGAGAACGCGCGTGGGGCGACGATGTACGTCACCCTCGAACCGTGCTCCCACTACGGGAAGACCCCGCCGTGTGCCGATCGAATCATCGCCGCCGGAATTAGCCGTGTGGTCGTTGCCTGCCGTGACCCCAACCCCCTTGTCAACGGCCAGGGGATCGAAAAACTACATGCTGCCGGAATCGAAGTGACGGAAGGCGTGCTCGAGGAGGAAGCGCAGCGCGCAAACGAAATCTTCATCAAGTTCATCCAAACTAAAATCCCGTTTGTGCAGCTCAAGCTCGCCGAAAGTCTCGATGGGAAGATTGCTACACGCACCGGTGATTCCAAGTGGATCACCGGAGAGGAGGCCCGGACCGAGGTGCACCGCCTGCGCCGCCGGTTTGCCGCGGTCCTCGTCGGGGCAAACACCGCGATCAACGATGATCCGCAGCTTACCGTTCGACGCGTTAAGGGGCCAAATCCAGTCAGGGTCGTGCTCGATGGTCGCGGCCGGATCCCGGTGGAAAGAAGGATGTTCACGGAGGACGGCCGGACGATCGTTGCCACCGCGACGATGACAGAGGAGAAGGAAGGGAAGCTCCGGGACCGCGGGGTCGAGGTGTGGCGCCTGCCGAACAAAGAAGAGAAGGTCGATCTGCATGAACTCCTCGTGCGGCTGGGAAAGGAGAACCTCGATTCCCTCCTCGTCGAGGGAGGTGGGGAAACCGCCGCCGCGTTCCTTACCGCCGGCCTTGTGGACAAGGTCTCGCTGTTCATTGCTCCGATCATCATCGGAGGGACGGACGCCGTGCCCGCCGTTGGTGGCATAGGAGCAACTTCAATTGCTGATGGGATCAGGCTTTGGAACGTTGAGCTTCAGGCGCTTGGGAAGGATCATCTTATAAGTGGCTATCCGCTAGAAAGATAGGGCCAAGTTTTGGGAG
>CAZTJW010000054.1:0-4997 GCA_964613775.1 uncultured Thermotogae bacterium | reverse complement strand
CTGGAAGCGCGGCTTTTGCAGCTTTTGGGAGTAGGAAATTGAAATTTAAGCTATCGCTTATGCGCCGGATCAGCCAGGGATTTGGGCTTCTGCTTGGCTTTTTCGGGTTCACTGGGATCGGGATGACGCACATTATCTTTCCCGGATTGCACTGCTACGCATGCCCGCTTTCGGTCACCATCTGCCCGATCGGACTCGCACAGAACCTCGCAATCTACGGGACCGTGCCCTACTTTTGGGTGGCGACTATCGTCGCCTACGGGCTCGTCGCCGGGCGTGGGTTCTGTGGCTGGTTCTGCCCGTTTGGAACATTGAACGACCTACTGTCGTTCCGCAAGGTACGGATTAACGGGATTGCTTCCTACTCCAAATACGCAGTTCTCGTTGGGACGATCATCGCCGCGTGGGCGTTCGCCGATACGATGTTTTGCAAAGTGTGTCCGGTCGGGGGAATCGAGGCATCGGTTCCGTATCTGTTCCTCGGGGTCGCTTCGGTCAATCGCCCATTTTTGCTCCACTTGGGGGTGTTGGTGGCAGTGCTGGCCGGGATGGTGATCATCTCCCGGTTTTGGTGCCGGTACCTATGCCCGATGGGAGCGATCTTGTCCCTGTTTAACCGGATTAGTTTCCTCCACTTAAATCTCGACACGAACCACTGTTCCCGGTGCGGAGAGTGCGCGCGCGCCTGCCCAATGGGGCTTAAGCCGCATGAGGAGTACGACTCACATAACTGCATCAAGTGTGGGGAATGCACCGCCGCTTGCCCGCTTGACGCTATCCACCTTACGTTTTCTCCACAGGTGAAGCTTAACCACCCGCGCCATATTACATTACGGCTTGGCCGCAAGCACGATGAGGACAGTGGCTAGAGTGATAAGCAAGGCTGCCCCAATCGCGATCCCGATCTCCCATTCGATTGCCGGTTCGACGGATACGCTTTTGCTTTTGAGGGCGGATACGGCGGCGATGGCCGTAGCCACAGATGTTCCGGGCCGGCGCGGGTCTTCTAGCTGCACAAGAATGGTGTACCCACCGTGCGGTCCGGCACGGGTGTCAAACCAGCCGATCACATTCTTCCCCGGAGCAAGGTCGATCGGTTCGGGAACGAGCGCCACACGTTTCGGCGATAGTTGCATGTCAAGCTGTGCTGGGTCCGGGCGGCGCGCGTAGTACACGGTCCCATCGGGGGCGACTACCTGAACGAACACGAGGTACTTCCCGGCGGTGGCAGCGGACAGGATGACCGCCGTTTTGCCTGATGGCGTCCCGGAGAATGTAAGGTGGATCGCAAACGTACGCACTGTGGGCAAAGGTGCCTTTACTACCACGAACCGGTCGATCGTGTACGCGCCGAACACGCCGTGGAGCAGGGTGGTGCGTACCCCGTGCGGATCGTGCACGTCGCGGTTGTACGGATCGGTAATCGCGTACCCTGTCCCGATCCTACCGGTGATCACCACCCAGTGGCAGTCTTCCGTCTTGTTCAGGGTTCCGTGGCAGTGCGCGCCCCAGTGTACCCCGGCGATTACGGGATAACCCCGGGCGAGTGCCTGATTGATGATAAACCTCGAGGCGGGATCGATCCCATGCGTCGCACTGTTTTCGTGTTCGGAGAAGGAGACCTGTTTTGGTACAGCGGTCCACTCCAGGCAACAGTTGCCGACGTGATCGGTGGTGCACCGCCCGTATCCATTGTGCGCGCGCAGCCAATCGTTTAGGATCCCTGGATCCATCCCTTCACGTGCCTTCCCGGTGGAGGACTCTGATGCCGGGATGGAGAGGGTAATTCCATAGTAGTTTAAAACTGCGGCAAGCGATGTGATCAGACATCCCGCCGTCTCGATCCGATCCGGGCATCCACCCGTTCCCATGCGGTATAACCCCCAGTACCCGTGTGCATCCCGGTACGCTTGATTGAATCCGGGGATGGGAAGGACCTGCGCAAAGAGCGGGACGACGAACAAAAGGAGGATCGCTGCGACAAGCGCCGGGAGAGCAGCCGGTTTCCTCCCCATCGCCAGTGGTTACGCCCGTTCACGGGCGCGGATCGCCTCACCGGCGATCATCCCGGTCACCGCCGAGTACACGATCCCACGGGAGTGACCGGAGGCGTCTCCGGCCACGAAGAATCCCGGAACACACGTCTCCATCTCATTTGTTACCGGATAGCGTGTGTCGTAGAATTTGATCTCTGGAGCGTACAGGAAGGTGTTGTCCGCGGTGAGGCCGGGAATGATATTGTTGAGTTGCTCCAGCCCCTCGCGCAGGTTCACCACCACCCGATCGGGCAGGGCCATCGAAATGTCGCCCGGGGTGGCGTCGGTGAGGGTAGGGGAGATCGTGACCCGGCGCAGCCGCTCGGCGGTCGACCGGCGGCCGCGGTTCAGATCCTTCAGCCGCTGGATGATCGGGCGTCCACCCCCGATTGTCGTCGCCAGCTTGGCGATCGCGCGCCCATACTCGGTCGTGTCCTCCACCGGGTCGGTGAGCTCGATGTGCGATAGCAACGCGAAGTTGGTGTTCTCGGTCTTCAGTTCGTTCTCCGCGTGCCCGTTCACGAGCGAGAATTCCTCGTACTTCTCCCGCACCACGAATCCGCGCGGGTTGGTGCAGAACGTGCGCACCATGTCATCGTAAGTTGGGGTCCGTACCCGCAGCTTAGCGTCGTACATCACCCGCTCGACCGGGGTGTACAGCTCTGCGGGGAACTCAACGCGCACCCCAACATCGATCGGCCCGTACTCCGTTTTAATCCCCAGGCGCAGTGCCTCCTCGCGCAGCCAGTACGCGCCGGCGCGGCCAGGGGCGGCGATCACGTAACGTGCGGCGATCGTCTCCTTCCCGTGCAGGATAAACCTTTTCCCCTGGTGCTCGATCCGTTCAACCTTGTTTTCCAATGACGCTTCGATCCCTTGTGATAGAAGGTGGTGCCAGAATCGATCGACCACCCCGCGCACCGGGGTCGTTCCCATGTGGCGCTGGCGACCGCTGATGAACTCAATCCCGTACCGGCTTGCCGCTTTCTTCAGCGCCATGAGTGCGTCCTTGTCCTCTCCCGAGTACTTCTTCGGTGCCCCAAACTGGGTGAACGCTTCGTCAATCCGGTCGATGTATTTCTGGACCTCCTCCGGTGTTCGGCCGATGCTCTCCGGATCTCCACCGATCTTCGGGGTGAGATTGAGCTTTCCATCGGAGAACGTCCCCGCTCCCCCGACCCCGAACGCGATGTGCGTGCGACGTGGTGCCTCTGGGCCACGGTCGATGACTACTGTGGTTAATCCGCTTCCCACCAAAGTTTCCGCGGCGAACAGCCCTCCTGGGCCTGCTCCGATGATCGCGACGTCTGCTTCCCTCATAGTATCTCCGAAAGCCGGGATAGGTTATCGATCTCTGCGTCCGGACGGACCGAGTCGACGGGCTCATCGTCCTCCGGTCGTCTCACCCACACGCAGCGCAGCCCAGCGCGCTTCGCTCCGACTACATCCATCTGGTAGGAATCCCCGATGTATAGCGCGCGTTCCGGTCGTTCGCCGAGCTGAGAGAGGATGATCGCAAACGCGCGTGGATCGGGCTTGTAGATCCCGACGTCACCGGCAACGGTAATGGCATCAAACCAAGGCGCAAGGGAGAGTTTATCGATCTTTGGCCACTGCACCTCCCCCGGGCCGTTCGTCAGTAACCCCAGGCGGAACCGGCGGCGCAGGGAGGTGAGAAGCGCCGGAGCGTTCGGGTCGAGCTCCAGGGTGGGGAGGCGGATCCCGATGTACGCGTCGCCAAGGGTGCGTGCCAGTGCGGGGTCGTCAATCCCATGCTCGGCGAGAAGCCGGGTCCAGATGCGCGTGCGGAACGGAAGCGGGCCATCTCGCTTTTCCTCTTCGTGCCACAGCTCGAGGTAGTGGGCCGCGGCGGTAGAGAGGTCGCCCAATGTATCCGCAGGGAGTCCGGCACGGGTGAGAGTTTGTGCGAGCGCATCCGCGGTCGTTATCCGGTAGCGGCACAGGGTTCCATCGAGGTCAAATAAAACAGCGCGAAGATCAACAAACATCATCAGTTGAGAAGCCCCTCTTTGTTCCTTATCCTTTGTTGAAACCCTATTTCTATGCGGTCTTACAGATGTTAGGGGCGGCCGCGCGTAAAGTCAAGGAGGAGCTATGCGCATCATAAGTGGGAGCAGAAAAGGGATGAAGCTCGTGGATTGGGAGGAGGAGGGGATCCGTCCGATGCGCGATTTCGTGCGCACCGCTTTGTTTAACATCCTCGGCGAGCTTGTAGTTGATGCGCGATTTTTGGATCTTTTCTGCGGCACAGGCAGCGTCGGCCTGGAGGCCCTCTCCCGCGGGGCGCGTGCGTGCGTGTTTATTGATAACTCCAAGGCAGCGTGCGCGATCACCCGGCGCAACCTGGAAAAACTGGGGTTTCTCACATGCGCCCAGGTGGTGCAAGCCGATTTTCTCTCTGGGGTCGATCACTTTGCCCGTCGGGGAAGGCAGTTCGACGTAGTATTCGTGGGACCGCCGTACGGAAAGGGGCTCGCAGCGCAGGCTCTCGCCCGCCTCGGAAGAGGGGATCTTCTTTCTCCCACCGCGGTTGTGGTAACGGAGATTTATAAGAAGGAAGAAATCTCCGGTGGCTATGGCGTCCTCACCCGCGTCGATCGACGCGTATATGGAGATAACGTCCTTTTATTCTATGCCAATAGTTTAGCTTCTTCCTGAACGCTTAGGATCTTAGCCTCTCAGAGAAGCTACGAGAAATTCGGGATCATATGCGTGATCTATCCGATCACAAGAACGACAGGGATCAGGCCCTACAACCCAACACTTAAATAAACCTTGATAGTTTGGAGTGTTCGATTGCAAGACCTAACCCCTACAACTCGGGCGGAGAGCGAGTTATCGATCTTCTTATATCTCGATAACGGTGCCTGCTTTGACGGAGATAAACGCTGGACCAAATGTGTCGGCGAGAATTTCGATCGCCCGATCTCCGGTGCAGTG
>CAZTJW010000053.1:0-5105 GCA_964613775.1 uncultured Thermotogae bacterium | reverse complement strand
CGAGGTGCGGGAAGTAGCGGAACACAGCCGCAGCCGAGTGATCCCGCTGGTGAGCGAGCTCTAACCCTTTATAGTACAAATGAAGCGCGGGGAAGGAGAGAGCCCATCCTTCCCCGCCCCGAGCCAACAAATAAGGAGGTATATTTCCGACTTGATTATGCCTAGCGTGTGACGATTCTGGACATCATATTGATTTGCGGAACGGCATGGGGTTGGTTATTCTATTGCATCATGCGCATTGGAATTTTAACAAGCGGTGGTGACGCGCCGGGGATGAATGCTGCTCTGCGCGCAGCGGTGCGGGTGGGGACCAGCCTCGGCTTTGAGATGGTCGGGATTAGGCGCGGGTTCAACGGGCTGATCGATGGCGATCTTGTTCCGCTCGACAACCGCGCCGTCGGTGGGATCATCGAGCGGGGAGGAACAATCCTGTACACCGCTCGTTCGAAGGCGTTCCTCACCTCAGATGGGCAACAACATGCGCTTGATACGATCTCCAAGGAGCACTTCGACGGGCTCGTTATCGTCGGTGGTAACGGTTCGCTCGCTGGGGCGCTGTTCCTGGCGGAACAAGGCGTTCCTACTGTCGGGGTGCCGGGATCAATCGATAACGATATCTATGGGACTTCAATGGCGATCGGGGTCGATACCGCACTCAACACGGTGGTAGACTCGCTCAATCGCATCCGGGACACCGCGTTCTCCCACGAGCGGGCGTTCGTGGTGGAAGTGATGGGACGAAAGTCCGGATACATCGCGCTAATGGGTGGGCTTGCCGGTGGTGCGGAGATCGTCCTCATCCCTGAGGTGTCGGTGTCGCTGGGAAAGATCCTCGCCGACGTGGATGCCGGACTGCGCAAGGGCAAGCACCACTCAATCATCGTCGTCGCCGAGGGGTTTACCCCCAAGGGCACGCAGCCTACGGGAAAATCGGCCGGGCGCACGGTGAGCGATTTCTTGGCGGAGTCAGGGGAGATCGAGACGCGGCTCACCATCCTTGGGCACTTGCAACGCGGCGGTTCACCAAGCGCGTTCGACCGCATCCTTGCATCCCGCCTCGGAGCGGCGGCAGTGCGCCAGTTTGCGGAGGGAAAGACCGGGGTGATGGTTGCCCTGTCCGGGAACAAGATCGTGGCCATTCCATTGGAGGAGATAGACAAGCCCTGGAGCAACGTTGACCTGGAGATATACCAACTTGCCTACGACGTTGCCACCTGATCCACCCCCTGGCGGGCGAGGACGATCGTTCCGTATTCCACTGTGCGATCGAGAAGCGGGCTAAGCCGCACCTCCGGCGCACGCACGTTTAGATGGCGGCGCATCTCCTCTGCCATCGGATCACACAGCTCGGGATGGTTGATCGCGATGCTCCCTCCAAGGGTGACCACTTCCGGATCGTAGGCGTTGGCAATCGCGGAGAGGGCGACCCCACCAGCGTAAATTGCATCGTCGATCACCGCACGCGCGATTGCGTCCCCATTCTCCGCAGCGGCGAACACCAGCGGGGGGGTGATTTTCTCCAGCGCGGCGAATTCGTCCGGCATTCCACTTATTGCTGTTTGCAAGAGCCACGAGTCGGCGGGCATGCCATCGTGCACCAACCGTGTCTGCGCATTGCGCACGATCCCTCGCCCCGAGCAGTACGCCTCCGCGCATCCGTAATTTCCGCACCCGCAGCGAAGGCCACCTTCCCGCACGAGGATGTGACCGATCTCGGCAGCGTTTCCATCTTTACCGCGCAAAAGACGCCCTCCGCTCCATACCCCCGCTCCGAGGCCAGTGCTGATTGTGACATAGACGAGGTGTAAGCGTGTTTTATCCGCAATTTTCTTGCCCACACCAAACTCGACCTCCCCGAGGACGGCGGTGTTACAATCGTTGGCCAAAATGACCGGCACCCCGAACTCCCGGCGCAACGGCTCGACCAACGGTAGATAGAGCGGACGCGCCGGAAGCCCATGCGGCGGTGCGGGAAGCTCGATATTCGTCGGGTTGAAGATTGCACCTTGCGTAAGCGGACCTGCCGTTCCGATCCCGATCGCAGAAAATTGGCCTATCCCTGCCTCTTCCATGGCGCCGCGCAGGAGCGCGGTCACTTTCTTCGCTAAGCCGTCGTAGGCCACTCCACCGTTAAATCGGGTAAAAACTCCTTCATTTAACTCAGCTAAAACTTGCCTGCGTGCGAGGACGTTTCCTTTACGATCGGTGATGATCGCTGTGAGCTTTGTTCCCCCGATATCGAGCCCGGCAAGATATCCTTCCTTCATCTCTGGGCAAGCTTTTGTTTGAACGATTCGATCAACTCTACCGGAGTGGGATCGATCTTGTTCAGGATAGCGAGGTAATAGCTTACGTAGTCCCCGAAATAGATCTGCGCGATCACCTGGGAAAGCTCGCTTTTCCCTTCCGCTTTGATGGTATCGTTGGACACAGCCCGTTCCGTTAACAGTTCCCGCATGATCTCGATCCGGGCGCGGTTTTCCGCAAGGTCATAGTCGTTTTCCAAGAAGATGCAGGATAGGTTCTCGCGTAATTCCTGATCGACGAATGACAGGATCTCGTTGTGGTTGATCTCGGGGAGCACGTTCCAGAATACAGGTTGTTTGGCGTTTTCATTTATCTGCGTCTTGAAACGCATCGCTACAAGATCGGTGTTTCCCGCTGTCCCGTAGATCAAAGGGATCTTGCGATAGAGCCTTTGGGAGAGCTTCTTGGCCGGGTTCTCCTGCGTGGGTGACGCTGCGGTGCACTTTTCCTGCACCCCAGTTAACGCTTCCAGGAGCTCCTCCCAGTCCGGTTTTCCCAAAAGAAGCCCCGCCCGATCGAGGACCGTAAGTAGAGGTAAGGCGAGGTACCCCATCGCCGCGCGCGGCTGGTAGCCGCCAGGGATCTGCAAGAACGGGATCTTCCGTACTTGCGCGATCTTTTTTAACTTTCCCCCGCTTGAGATGGCGAACGCAGGGATCCCCGCGTTTATCCCTTTATCGAGCCCGGATAGCGTCTCCGCCGTGTTCCCGGAGTAGCTCACTGCAACGAGGAGCGTGCGCGAGTTTAGGAATGCGGGAAGGGTGTAGTTGCGGTTGACAACGACCGGAACGCGGGAAAAGCGGCGCGCGATCTCTCCGGCCATCGCTGACCCTCCCATCCCACACACGATCACCCGTTCGGGCCGCGGTGGCAGATCCGGCTGGAACCCATTCCCCAGTTCGATCGCTTCTTTACACTGCTTGGGGTAGGAATCGAGGACGTCGATCATCCCACTTCTGTCGTACTTCCTTAGGTAGCCTACATTGTCTAGTTCGGTCATAATGAACCGATGATAACCGCAATTATCGGTTCTGTCTAAGGAGGGCAAGATTGAGAACCAAAGGATCTAAAATGGTGTTTTTCATTTTGAACCTCGCTTTCTACTGGGGAGGGATCCCCCTTCTATTAGCCATGGCCGCGGTCAAACTCGATCGAATGATCGGAATACCTTCCATTTCTGTCGGCGTTGCTCTGCCGCTGGGGGCTATCTTTCTTGGTGCGGGAACCCTCGGTGCTGCCTGGTGCACGGTGACGTTCTACCTGCGCGGAGGAGGATTCCCGATTGCCCTTGCGCCCCCGAAGAGGCTTGTGCACGCGGGTCCGTATGGGTTCTCTCGCCACCCGCTCTATCTCGCGTTTGGCGCCTATCTCCTTGGGTGGGGGTTGATCGTGCGATCGCTCCTCGCCGCCGCGATCGTTCCTTTCGTCATGTTGATCCTGAGCATTTACGTACTTTTCCGTGAAGAACGGGTGCTAATTCGCCGCTTCGGGGAGGAATATGAGGATTATAGGCGGGAAGTCCCGTTCTTCTTCCGGTTCCGCCGTGGAGTCCCTGGACCGGGAATCGTGTTTTCCCTTTCCTATATCTTCGGAAAGCCGCTCGTCCGGTTGTTCTTCCCGATCGAGGTTGTGGGGAAGGAGAACCTGCCCCAGTCTGGTCCAGCCATTCTGATCGCCAATCACGCTTCTTATCTCGATCCTGTATTCGTGCTCGCCGCGGCTGACCGCTACGCCCGATTCCTTACCAAAGCTGAAGCGATGCGCAAAGGATTCACCAGGTGGTTTTTCACCCGCGCCGGCTCAATCCCCACGAGCCGCTACCGGATCGATCCCGCGGCGGTGCGGGGGTTATTCTCCGCTCTCAAGGCAAAGGAGATCGTCGGGGTCTTCCCGGAGGGGGAACGGACGTGGGACGGAAGGCCTTTTCCGGTTAATCCCACGGTGAAACGACTCTTATCCCATGCTGGGGCCCCGATCATCCCTGTGCGGATTGAAGGGAGCTATGGGCTCTACCCCCGTTGGGCCAAGTATCCGCGTCCCGGCCCGCTCAAGGTCACGTTCTTTCCCCCCGTGGGTTCGGATAAGGTGGAAGAGGCGCTTTCTAAGATTGCGGTAGTGACCGACGGCCGGGCATGGCTTTCCCGGAGTGCACGCGGGATCGAGCTTGTCCTGTGGGCCTGTCCCACCTGTCATGCGCTCGGAAGCATTGAAACGCACGGAAAGCGGGTCCATTGTACAAGCTGTGGAGCGACGTGGCGGATCGATCGCCGGCTACGCCTGCACGCAGCCGGCGGTGATTCGGTCACGCTCGCCGGGCTTGTTTCCGCCCTTTCGCCGGCGGAGATCCTCGGAGGACGGGACGCCCTCACGTCGATTGGGGAGGTAGACGTTCTCAGCGGAGGTAGGGACTTAACGCTGGTTGCTACCGGGGTTATCACCTACCGCAATAAGTCTATCCAGGTCGGCGGCCATGCGTTTCCCCTCGCTCGTGCGCGCATCCTCAGGCTTGAGGGGAAGGACCGGTTGGACATTGGATTCCCGGGCGGCGAGCGGCTCCGCCTCCGGTTTCACCGTGATAGCCCGCTTAAATGGGCCCAATTTCTGCGGATAAAGCTGGGTATCACTTGACTTGAGAGATTGGCGCGCCCTGCCTGGGGATGGCATAATGAAGCAAATGAGACGTGAAAGGTAAGTGAGATGATCGAACGATACAGCTTGTCGCCGATGCGGGAGCTGTGGACGGTGGAAGCACAGTACGCCCGCTGGCTTGAGGTGGAGCTTGCCGCGCTTGCCGCGAT
>CAZTJW010000052.1:0-5254 GCA_964613775.1 uncultured Thermotogae bacterium | reverse complement strand
CTTTCGTAGCGACATATACAAGTTTACGACGTTGTTTTCACAGTGACAACATGAACGTACTCCCTTGTTCTGCAGCCGCTTCCGAAAGAGCAAGAAAAATGCGGAGGGATCAACACTTTTCCTTGCATACCGTTGACCGTCAATCCCATCTGTGCTACCATCAATTTTTGGTCAAGGGGGAATCAAGGATGTATATGATCATTGTCGGTGCAGGAAGCATCGGAACCAGCTTGATCAGCATCGCGGTCAAGGAGAAGAACAACGTCGTGGTTGTGGAAGCGAACGCCGACCGGGCACACGAGATCAGCAACCTGTACGATATTACAGTCATCAATGGGGATGCAACCTCGAGCGAAACGCTGCGCGAGGCGGGGTCGGACCGTGCCGACGCGTTGATCGTAACGACAAGTGACGACGCGGTGAACCTGATGGTTGTTTCCATCGCTAAGGAACTTAAATTCCCGTCTATCGTTTCCATCGTGAACAAGAAGGAACACGCTGAGTTCTTCCGCAAGCTCGGGGCAAACGTGATGGAGAACCCGGAGGAAGTGGTAGCCAACCACTTGTACAACGCGGCCAAGCGCCCAACAGTGCGCGATTTCACAATGCTCTCCCAAGGGGATCAGATCTTCCGCCTCACGGTGAACGAGACCTCTCCGCTAGTCGGACGAACGCTCGCTGAGAGCAGTCGTCGCGGGACACTTCCTCCCACCATCCTCATCATGGCCATCGAGCGGGAGGGCAAGCGGGAGATCCCCACCGGGGATTCGGTGATTCAGGCCGGGGACATGCTCACCGTGTTTTCGCTGGAGCGGGCGAGCGATGAGTTGGTTGAAACCCTCACCGGATGAGGATTCCACTTCTTAACGCTCCCCAAGATCTGGCGATCATCCTCCGCGACCTCGGCCTGCTTGTGCCGGTGGTCGGAATTATGGCCGTGTTGTCTCTGGGAGTGCCCGCTGCGTTCCACGAGGAGTACGCGTTCATCCCATTGGGAATTACCGCTGCTGCCTCGTTCGGGCTCGGGGTATTGTTATATCTGCCGTTTCGTGGTGCTGGCGAGACAAAGCTCAAACACGGGATGGTGATCGCCGCGTTTGGATGGCTCCTCGTTGCTGTACTTGGGGCACTCCCGTTTATCCTCATCGCGTCATCCGCACAGCGGCTGGGGATCGCTTCTCCTACCCTGCTTTACTTCCGCGACCCGACGAGCGCGTTCTTCGAGTCAGTCTCTGGATATACCGGAACCGGTCTTACCATGGCCGCACGCGCCGATCTTCTCCCCCACACCCTGCAGTGGTGGCGCAGTTTCATGGAGTGGATCGGTGGGATGGGGGTGATTGTACTCATGCTCACGATCCTCGCTGGGCCGCGCCCCGGTGCTGCCACGTACTCTCTGTATTACGCTGAAGCACGCGGGGAGAAGATCCATCCGAGCATCGTCTCCACCCTGCGCACAATGTGGTGGATTTACCTATTGTACACGTTCATTAGCATGATCGCGCTGTGGGGGGCGGGGATGCCAATCTGGGATGCGCTCAACCAGGCGATGACCGGGATCTCCACCGGCGGGTTCAGCGTGACGGCGAACAGCATCGCCTCCTACCACTCCGTGGCAATCGAGCTTGTGTTGCTACCGATCATGATCTTCGGGGCAATCAGTTTTGCTGTCCACTACGAGCTGATGCGCGGGCACGGATCGATCCTGATCAAGGATGTACAGTCGCGGTGGTTGTTGATCTTCCTTGCGGCGGGAAGCCTGTTCCTCGCCTTGGAAAATAGTGCTTACATCCCAGCACTCCGGTCGCTGCGCTATTCGACGTTTCAGTTCGTCTCGGCAATGACGTGCACTGGGTTCCAGACCGCAAATATCGCAGCGTGGAGTGATACAGCAAAGCTCATTCTTGCTGCGGGGATGGTGATCGGAGGCGCAGCCGGATCGACTGCCGGTGGGATCAAGGTGATCCGCATGATTATCCTCATGAAGGGAGTAGGGTGGCGATTCCGCCGCATTATCTCTCCACGCGGGGCGATCGTGCCGTTCCGCATCGGCCCGACGATCGTCGACCAAGCGGAAGTCGGCCACCGCCTGGAGGACGCATCACTGATCACTTTTTTGTGGTTGGTGTTCCTCGGGTTAGGGGTAATCGTGCTTTTGCACACCACTCCGCATGGGTTCAGCCTATCCGACGTGATCTTCGAGGTGGCAAGTGCCCAGGGTAACGTCGGCTTGTCGGTGGGAATCACCTCTCCCACTATGCCCACCTTGAGCAAGCTCACCCTGTGCTTCAACATGTGGATCGGGCGGCTGGAGATCATCCCCGTCTTGATGTTCATCCGCGCGCTCTTCCTCGGGGTTCAGTAGCCTTGCAGCACGGGTAGAACCGTGCTAAGCTGAGTTGCGTGAATGAACGATCGCTTGCTGCGCTTCTGGCTTCATCGCTGATCTTTGTTCTGACGTACGCCGGGATCTTCTCCGGGCGGATCCATCGGACCATCGTCGCGTTCGCCGGCGCGGTCCTGATGATCGCAATTGGCGGGTGGCTCAATTTCTATGACATGCCGCGTGCTTCCGCGGCGATCGACTTCGATACGATCTCGCTCCTTTTAGGGATGATGATCATGGTTGGCATCTTGGGGAAAACAGGGCTGTTCTCCTACCTTGCGGTGCGAGCAGCGCAGTTCACTAAGGGGAGCCCGTGGCGGCTGATGATCGCCCTTGGGCTTCTCACCACGGTCGTATCGATGGTTCTGGATAACGTGACAACGATCATGGTCGTCGCGCCGGTCACCCTGTCTATCGCTGAGGTCATGGAGATAACCCCGATCCCGTTTCTCATAGGGGAAGCAATTCTGTCCAACACTGGCGGAGTCGCCACGCTGATCGGCGACCCTCCAAACATACTCATTGGATCAGCAGCCGGCCTCACGTTCAACGACTTTCTCATCCATCTTGCCCCGATCGTACTCGTCGCGTGGTTGGTCACGCAGGGAGTATTGACACTTGTGTTCTGGCGTGACTTGCGCCAGCCGGCACATGACCTGGCCACCCTCGCTCAGCTCGACGCGCGCCGCGCCCTTGTCGATCCAAAGACTGCGAAAAGGATGCTGATCATCCTCGGGGGAACGATCCTCCTCTACCTGATTCACGATCGCATTGGGCTCATCCCGGGGATGGTCGCGTTGATCGGGGCGTCAATCGGACTGATGTGGATCCGTCCGCCGATCGAGGAGGTGATGCACGAGATCCACTGGGACGTACTTTTGTTCTTTATCTCCTTATTTGTTGTTGTTGGGGGGCTGGACTCCGCCGGGATGCTTGGGTTGATCGCCCATGGGGTCACCGGGATTACCCGTCACGGGATGACGATTGCCGCGCTCGTCGTGATGTGGAGCGGGGCACTTATGTCGGCGGTGGTGGACAATATCCCGTTCACCATGGCGATGATCCCAATCATCGCTGGGCTAGGGGCAACCGGGGTGGAAATCGGGCCGTTGTGGTGGGCGCTCGCCCTCGGGGTGGGATTCGGCGGGAATGGAACCCCGATCGGATCAACGGCGAACGTGGTTACCGTCTCCCTCTCCGAGCGCACCGACCACCCAATTACGTTTCACACGTGGATAAGAAGTGGCTCGATCGCCGCGTTCGCCTGCCTGATTGTGGGGAGCATCGCGCTGATTTTAGCGATCGAGTTCGGGTTTATGTAGAATGGAAGAGAGCAAAAGCACACAGGGGGTACAGTGATCGCGCACGTATTACTCCCGCTTCCGGTCGACCACGGGTTCGATTTTCTCGTTCCTGACGATCTTGTGGGAAAGGTCAATGTGGGGCAGCGCGTTAAGGTGCGATTCAATGGGCGTGAACGTACGGGGATCGTCGCTGCCCTCGGGACGGAAAGCACGCATCCCGGCGATCTGGAGCCGGTGCTCGCCATTCTCCCTGGTCCGATGTATTCCGCCTCAGCGCTCACATTCGTGCAGCAGGTAGCGCGCGATTACCTCGCCCCGCCTGGCCTCGCCGTAAACCGCATCCTCCCACATCGGGTTTCCGCCCAACCGAGGGAACGATCATTTTGTCTTGGGGTAGATCTGAATACAGCGCTTGCCGCTCTGGACCGGATGAGGCGTGCGCCGCGCCAGGCCGCGATCCTACGTGCGCTTCTCGCTGCCGGTGAAGAGGTGACTTGTAAGCAGTTGCGTGCGGAACTTGGGCCGCTCGGCCGCGCCCTCACCCGCCTTGTGGAACTCGGTTTGGTACGTGACTGTACGATAAGTCAGCCTCAGCCCAGGAAACAAGCGCTCCCGTCACACTACGCGGAGCAATCGGCATGGGTGGATGGATTGCCCACGAGCGGAACGGTCCTCCTGTACGCGCGCCACCGTGTGGCCGGGTACGTGCGGTTGTTGCTGGAACGGGTTCCACCAGATGGAGCGGCGCTCATCCTCACGCCGGAGATCCTCCTTGCGCATACTCTGCATCAGCTCCTATCGCGTTATGTGCCGACGCATGTTGCCCTTTATCACAGTGGGCTTCCTGACGGGGAGCGTGGCCGCATCTGGGAGGAGGTACGCACTGGGAAAACGCGGATCGTCGTTGGCACCCGCTCGTCCCTATTTTTGCCGTTCCCTTCTTTGCCTATCTTGATCGTCGATACCGAGCAGGACCGCTCGTACAAGCAGGACGAGATGCTTCCTTACTATCACGCGCGTGACGTTGCGGAAAGAAGGGGAAAGCTTGTCATCCTTGGCTCCGCTGCTCCAGCGGTGGAGACGTTTTACCGAACGACGACCGGGGATATCCCGCTTCTACGCGTGGATGACCTTCCCAAAGCGCGCATCCGCATCGTGGACATGAAGGATGAATCCGGAATATTGAGTGCAACCCTGTACGACGCGATTTCTCGCGTCCGCGCCGCCGGAGGTAAGGCGTTCGTCATGGTGCCGCGCCGCGGCTACTTTCAGGCGGTGATCTGCAAGCAGTGTGGCCAGCCGCTGCGCTGTCCGAACTGTGGGGTAAACCTGGTATACGAGGTGAAGCGAGCACAGCTCGTGTGTCGGGTGTGCGGGCACGCCTATCCGCGGTTTTCCTGTCCACACTGTGGCAGCCGTGCCCTTCGATTCGTCGGCGCTGGGGTGGAGCGGGTTGAAGCAGAGATCAACTCTACATTTCCCGATGCCCGGACGGTGCGTATCGACGGAGAAGTCATCCGCCGCGATCCGAATTTCAACCTGGAACAGGCATTGACTACCGCAG
>CAZTJW010000051.1:0-5365 GCA_964613775.1 uncultured Thermotogae bacterium | reverse complement strand
GTTGCGCGTTATTCCGGGGTGGAATATAAATCACCCGTGCACACGATCGAAGACTACTATCGCCGAATCCGCGGCTTTGCGATAAACGCACGCCTCTACCTTCTGTTCTCATTTATCACGGGGCTCAGCTTCTCCATCTACTCGCTCTTCTTCAACCTGTACATCATCGCCCAGGGATACAGCCCCGCGTTTCTCGGGGTGTTAGTCGCCCTTCCCATGGGGATGAACCTCATATTCGCCCTTCCGGTGGGATTGGTCATGGATCGGGTCGGCTATAAGCGCGGGCTTCTCACCGGAACTATGCTAATGGTCGTCTCCATCCTTGGTATCGCACTAGCGCCCAACGCCTCGGGGCTCATCACGTTCAGCGTGGTAAACGGGATCGGCAGTTCCATCCTGTGGGTAACGGGCGCTCCGTTTATGGCCGCCAATAGTCGGAGGGAGGATCGGACGCACTTATTCAGCGTGCAGTTTTCTCTAAGCACGTTCTCCGGGTTCTTCGGGTTTCTCATGGGCGGAAGCCTGCCCGCGCTGTTCGCACATCTGTTTCATTGGGGAGCAAGCGGGCCGCTTGCCTACCGGGTCACGCTCCTGACAAGCGCTGGATTGATGGGAATCGCCGCTATACCGCTCATCCTGTTGGGCAAATCTCCCCGTCATGCCCAGGTGGAGACATTGCACGTCCGCGCGGCGTTCGATCAACCATGGCTCATCGCCAAGTTCCTCCTCCCGGAGATCGTGATCGGGTTCGGAGCTGGCCTGCTCGTTCCCTACTTCAATGTCTTTTTTAAACAGGTGTTCGCCGTATCGGACGGCGTTCTCGGCACCCTATTCGCCGGTCAGGCAATCGGAATTGGAGTCGCCACCCTTGTCGGCCCGCTCCTTGCCACCCGGTGGGGAAAGGTGCACACGGTGGTGATCACCCAAATCGCCTCCATCCCGTTCCTGCTCACCATCGGGTATTCCCCATTCTTCTCCCTGGCGGTGATTGGGTTCCTCGCGCGCGCCGCGTTGATGAATATGGGCGGCCCGCTGTACACCGCGTTCATCATGGAACGGGTAGGCGAGCGCCGCCGCGCTGCGGCGAACGGCCTGTTAACCATGAGCTGGAGCGGGAGCTTCGCCGTTAGCAACTGGGTAAGCGGGCAATTGCAGGGGGCGATCGGCTTTCCTCCGCTGTTTCTCATCACCTCAATCGCCTACGGTATCGGCGCGGGCATCACCTATCTTTTCTTTGCCCGTCTCGATCACCCCGCTTGTTCAACTTGACACCCCATGTCAAACGGGATAAAGTGAAAGTTCACCCGTATGTGGAGGGACAATGAAGCAGACAAAAATCCATAAAGCAAAAGTGAGGTCAACCGTGCAAGTACACCTTCCGGACGGCCGCACTTTCGCGGGGCCGAAGGGAACCACACTTGTCGATTTCTTTAAGGTTGCCTTTCCCAAGCCTAACGTTCCGCCGGTAGCAGCGATTGTCAACGACGAGCTTGTCGAACTCGGTCGGCCGGTAGAGATCGATATCACGGCAGCCCCGGTTTACCTATCCGACTCGGATGGGATAAGGATCTACTGCCGCAGCCTATCGTTCCTCCTTATTGTCGCTACACATGAGCTCTTCCCAGATATCCGCCTGAACATCGACTACTCCGTTCCCTATGGGGGCTACTTCTGCCGCGTAGAAGGGCGTGAACCGTTCACTCCAGATGAGCTCGCCCAGATCAAAGTCCACATGCAGAGGCTCGTCGCCGCGGATCACCCGATCGTGCGCCGCCGGCTAAGCGTGGATGAAGCACGGAAGATTTTCGCCGCCCGCGGTGAGGAAGGGAAGGTGCAGCTTCTCTCCACGCTTAACGAGGACCACATCCACCTGTACGAACTCGATGGATTTCTCGATTATTTCTACGGGTACATGGTCCCATCGACTGGCTACTTGCGCACATTCGCGCTGGACACATTCCCTGGCGGGTTCATCCTCCGGTTCCCGCGCCGCGAGGCCCCGACCAAGCTCCTCCCGCCGCAGCGATTCACAGCACTGCGCGAGGTGTTCACCGAGTACGGAGAATGGTTACGCCTCCTTGGGATCCGCCACGTCGCCGCGCTGAACGACGCGGTGCGTACCGGTCGAATCGAGGAAGTGATTCTGGTCTCTGAGGCCCTGCACGAGCAACGGATCGCTGAGCTCGCCGCAATCATCTCCCACCGCCACGATGAGGACCATCGCCTCGTGTTCATCGCCGGCCCGTCATCGTCCGGGAAAACCACGTTTTCCAAGCGATTGGCAGTGCAGCTTCTGGCCATGGGAATTAGGCCATATCCATTGGGAATGGATGACTACTTCCTCCCACGCGATACCCTGGTTAAGAACAACATCAACTTCGATTCCCTGGAAGCGCTCGATGTCCGGTTCTTCGAAGAGCAATTGCACTCGCTCCTTGCCGGGAAAAGGGTAACCTTGCCCAGGTATAACTTCAAAACAGGAAAGCGTGAGCAAGGGCCAACGGTAAAGCTTGCTCCGGACCAGGTACTGATCGTTGAGGGAATCCACGGGCTCAACCCAAAACTGCTCACCAATTTTCCCAAGGGTGACGTGTTTCGCATCTTTGTATCTGCGCTCACTCAGCTCAACCTCGATGAGCACAACCGCGTCCCCACCACGGACACCCGGCTGATCCGGCGGATTGTGCGTGACTCCATCTATCGCAACTACTCGGCTGAAATGACGCTTAAAATGTGGGATAACGTGCGTGCCGGGGAGAAGCGAAACATCTTCCCGTACCAGGAGCAGGCAGACGTGATGTTCAACTCCGCACTCGCGTACGAGCTATCGGTGTTAAAGCCGCTGGTGGAACCGCTCCTGTTGCAAGTACGCAGCCCACGCGAGCGGATCGAGGCAGAGCGCCTGCTCGCATTCCTGAGCTGGTTTGAGCCCTATTCCACTAAGAATATCCCCGGTGATTCCATTCTGCGTGAATTCATCGGCGGTTCAATCCTGCGTGGGTTCATCCCCGACCTCGGGGCGGCTGTAGACAGGTAGGCCAACCGATCTTGATTTATCTTTTGTCCCTAGTATACTTAGCGTTTTGTAATAACGGTCGTGCCTGACATGAGGCCGACCCTTTTTCTTACAGGTGATTCACTGGTGGAGGAAAAATGACACAAGACATGAATATAACCAAACTCCGAAATATTGGCGTGATGGCGCACATCGATGCCGGAAAAACCACGGTGACGGAGCGAATCCTCTATTTTACCGGGAAGGTGCACAAGATTGGCGAAGTGCACGACGGCGCAGCGACGATGGATTGGATGGCACAGGAACGCGAGCGGGGGATCACGATCACCTCAGCGGCGACGACCACGTACTGGCGCGGTCACCGGATCAACATCATCGACACGCCGGGGCACGTCGACTTCACCGCTGAAGTTGAACGCAGTTTGCGCGTTCTCGACGGGGCGGTGGTCCTGTTCTGTGCAGTCGGCGGGGTGGAGCCGCAGTCCGAGACGGTGTGGCATCAGGCCGAGAAGTACCGGGTACCGCGAATTGCGTTCGTCAACAAGATGGACCGCACCGGTGCCGACTTCAATGGAGTTGTGGAGGAGATCCGCAGCGAACTTGGGGCAAATGCTGTCCCGGTTGTGATTCCGATCGGGGCTGAGGATAACTTCCGCGGGGTAATCGATCTCGTGGATATGAAAGCGATCTACTACGACGACGTCCCAAATAGCACGGTGATCCGCGAGGCGGAGATCCCAGCGAACATGATGGACGAAGCGCGGACGGCACGGACCCTGATGATCGAGCGGGCGAGCGAGCAGGACGACAATCTAATGGAAAAGTTCCTGAACGACGAGCTTCCCGGGCGGGAGGAGCTCGTGGCGGCAATCCGAAAGGCAACGATCGCCGGGCGGTTTATCCCGGTTTTGTGTGGAGCGGCATTCAAGAACAAAGGGGTGCGCCGGTTGCTTGACGCGATCGTCGATTACCTCCCCTCACCGCTCGACCTCCCTCCGGTGATCGGGGCACGCCTCAAGGAAAACGACAAGATCGTGCGCAACCCAAGCGATGATTCGCCTCTCGCTGCGCTGGCGTTCAAGATACAGGCGGACAAGCACATTGGAAAGCTCACGTACGTACGCGTCTACTCCGGCATGCTCCATGTTGGGGACACGGTCTTAAACTCCACGCGCGGAAAGCCGCAGCGAATCGGGCGGCTATTCGAGATGCATGCCAACCACCGTCAGCCCGTAGATGCCCTGCACGCCGGAGACGTGGGGACGGTGGTCGGGCTTGCTGACACGCACACTGGGGACACGGTGTGTAGCGCCGACCACCCAATCGTCCTCGAGTCGATCGAGTTCCCCGCCCCGGTGATCGGGGTGGCGGTCGAACCACAAACGCGCGCCGACCGCGATAAGCTCGCTCACGCCCTTGCCTGCCTCGCCGACGAGGATCCGACGTTCACCGTGAGATCAAACGATGAGACGGGCGAGGTCATAATCTCCGGAATGGGAGAGCTGCACCTGGAGATCATCCTTGACCGGTTACGTCGCGAGTTCGGCGTGGGGGTGAACGCGGGTCGGCCGCAGGTCGCGTACCGCGAGACGATCCTGAGTGCGGTTGACCACGAGTACCGTCACATCAAACAAACCGGCGGCCACGGCCAGTACGCGCACATGGTGTTCCGTATTGCTCCCAACAAGCCAGGCGCCGGATTCCAGTTTGAGGACGAGATCACCGGAGGAAAGATCACCCGCGAGTATCTACGTGCAATCAAGCGCGGCATCCTCGACGCGATGGCCAAGGGCCCGTACGCCGGTTTCCCGATGGTCGATATCGTAGTAACAGTGTATGACGGCTCGATGCATGCGGTCGACTCATCCGAGCAAGCGTTCCGCATCTGCGGGAAGCTTGGGTTCCGCGAGGCATGCCAAAAGGCGGGGCTGTCGCTCCTTGAGCCGGTAATGAGTGTTGAGGTGACCGTTCCGGAGGACTACACCGGTGCGGTGACCGGGAGCCTAGCAAGCAAGCGCGGAAAGATCGTGTCTATGGACCGGAAGGGGAACACCGCCGTGCTACGGGCACGGGTCCCGCTCGCCGAGATGTTCGGGTACGCCTCCGAGCTGCGCAACATCACAAGCGGACGGGGGAGCTTCACCATGCAGTTTGAACAGTACGAGGCTGTTCCCTACTCCATCGCCGAGGAGGTCGTCGCCGCCCGGCGGGAGAGGGCGGGAGTGCGTTAATTCAGTGCCTCGGGCTGAACCGGACAACGACGATATCGCCGTCCTGCACTTGGTAGTCCTTCCCGACGACGTGCCGTTTGCCTGCCTTAACCACCGCAGCCTCGCTTCCTAATGCGAT
>CAZTJW010000050.1:0-5591 GCA_964613775.1 uncultured Thermotogae bacterium | reverse complement strand
TCATCAACCGTGCCTGCAGCCCAACTTGGGAATCGCCCATCTGCCCTTCGATCTCGGCCATCGGCACAAGCGCGGCCACCGAATCGATGACGACGATATCTACCGCGCCGCTGCGTATAAGTTGCTCGGTGATCTCGAGTCCCTGTTCCCCGGAGTTCGGCTGTGACAGGAGGATGTGGTCGAGGTCGACTCCCAACGCGCGGGTGTACGTAGGGTCAAGGGCGTGCTCGGCGTCGATGAACGCCGCTGTCCCGTCCCGCTTCTGCACCTCAGCGATCATATGCAGGGCCAGAGTTGTCTTCCCGCTCGACTCCGCCCCGAAGATCTCGGCGATCCGTCCCCGCGGCATCCCGCCGACCCCGAGGGCGATGTCCAAAGCGAGCGACCCGGTGGGGACGGTCTCCACCTGCAGCACCTGGGCCTTGTCCCCGAGCCACATGATCGCCCCTTCGCCGTAGGCCTTTTTAATCTGTTTGAGCGTGCTTTCCAGGACCTCTTCCTTCCCCATGTTTTTCTTCCTCCTTTGCGTATATTATTCATTCTAGGGGATCGGGGAAACAACTTCAAAACGCTCCTGCCCACACAAGGAAGGAGACGAAGAGGAACCCGGCGAGGATGATGAGTGTACCCTCCTCGATGCGGAATATCCGGGTGGGAAGGTGGAGTGCGGTATGGGACAATGCCCGATAGAGCAAGTATCCCCCTCCGATCAGGGACAGGGCTTTCCCAATCCCCAATAAGGAGGAGAAGTTATATCCAGCGATCGCCGGACTGACCGCGCGCATAAATGGGAGAAAGAACAGAATCGGAAGCGCGAGAATCGAATAGGATAGTAATTTTGTTCCGTCAGGTTTTCCAGGATGGGTGAACCGGAACAGCGGGACCACCCGGGAAAACGCGGTCGCCGTGGCGAGGGATATGATCCCGATGGTTACCTGAACCGGAATGTCCCCGTGTATTAGTGCTTTCCCGGCAAACCCCGCGAGTGGCGGAAGCCCGATGATCGCTGATGTTCCCACGAGGAGCCCAACGCGCGCCGTGATGGGGACATCCTTCCAAGCCAGGTCAGAGATTTTGCGGTGGCCCGTTGCCTGTACCGCCTCTCCACCTGATAAGAATAAAAGCCCCTTGAATAGACCATGAGCCACGGCGTAGGCGACGGCGCCACCAGTTGCTCCCGCTCCCAGCCCGATGAGGAGATAGCCGACCTGAGACAGGGTGGAAAAGGCGAGCAGTCGCTTGATATCGGAGGTGAATATCGCGTAGGCCGCTCCGAGCACTCCGGTGAGCGCCCCGAGCACAAGCAAGGGGAGCGCGATGGGGAAGATGGAAGAAAATCGGAGTAAAACCACAAATCCCATATTGATCACCAGCCCGGAAAGCAGGGCGGATACGGGTGGGGAAGCGCTCGCATGCGCACTTGGAAGCCACCCCGAGAATATAAAGATTCCTGCCTTTACCCCGACGCCGGTAACGAGAAGAGCGGCAGCAAGGATCACCCACGGTGATGATTCCGCCGGGATCCGTGCAGCAATCAGGGTTAAGTTGAGTGTTCCTGTGTGGGCGTACACGACCGCCACCCCGAACAGGTAAATCCCCATCCCCACCGCGGAGAAGATGAGATACTTAAGCGCTGCCCACAGCTCCGCCGGGGTGCGCTCGTAGCCGACGAGGAGGAAGCTTGTCAATGTGAGGAGTTCAAGGATCACGTACATGTTGAACAAATCGTGAGAAAACAGGAGAGCAAGGATTGACCCGAACAGAATGTGAATGAGCATGAAGAAATAGGGGCGAAGCTTCTCCCGCCATAGGTATGCGGTAGTGGAAACGGCCAACGTGAGGAACAGCCCGCAAAATGATAGGCTCACCCAATCAGCGCGCATCTCGATTCCCACTGTTCTATCCCACCCGCCAAGGATGATTCTCGCTGCTCCCATCGTTGCGACCGCACGGTAGAGAAGCGCGATCAGGACCGCGTCCGCTACGAGAGAGAGCACGAGCAGCCCACGCCGCCCCCGCGGCAGGGCAAGGCTCAGCACCGCGGCCAAGAAATGGCCGAGAGGAAGAATGGGAAGGATCATGGTGCTCGCTCCTTACCCACCTCTTCCTCGATTCGTTTGGCATCAGTAGTGTGATACCGCTCAACGAGGAGCATGGTGAATACGAGCGCCAGCGTGAGGATGGCAAAGTTGATCACGATCGCCGAGAGGACGAGTGCTTGTGGGAGCGGATCGACGTACGGTGCTGGTCCCGTGCCATACACGATCGGGGCGATCCCGCCGGGGCGGTGGTCGAGCGACACCAGGATAAGGACAGCGCTCGAATCAGCGAGCCCAAGGGAGAGCAATTTGAAGATGAGGTCTCGGCGGAGGATCAGCCCAAGAAATGAGATCCCAAGAAGTACGACGGCGACAATTACACCCAGTTCCATCACACCTCCCCGCGGTGGCGCGTAAAGTAGTAAATGATCACCCACGTACCGGTGAACACCTTGATCCCGATCAACAGGTTGTAGATTGGGATCGAGCCTCCGCTGGCGAGCTTTCCTGCTTGCCCTTTGGGGAGAAGGTCAGTGAACGGAGAGAGGCCGAATAGCACGGGCACGAGGGCAAAGATGAATATCATCGCCAGGATTCCCCACTCGAATCGTTCAAGGAGCGGCTCGTGAAATCGGCGTGCCACCACGTCTCCGCCCAACGCAATCACGCACAGAAGGAGCCCGCTTCCTCCCACCACCCCGCCGGCGAATCCGCCCCCGGGGAACAGGTGCCCGAACAAAACTAGGTAGGCACCGATCAAAAGTAGCGGGGAGAAGAGAAGGTCAGCCGATGTTCGTACCACCTGCGACTCCGGGATCTCGGCCATTTTATCCGCGGCATTTTGTCCGATGAGATAGTAGCGCACTCCGATGACCGCCACGGCGAACACGAGAACTTCAAAAATGGTGTCGTAAAGCCGGTAGTTGAGGTACACCCCGGCGACGAGGTTTGCCGCGCCGGTGTTGTGTGCCTCACGAGGGAGGTACGGGCTCGGCGCGATGGTCACCGGGAAGAACGCGATGATGAACAAAACGCACGCGCTTCCGACGAGGACGAGGGCAGAGAGGAATAGGGAAAGGGGTGGCCGCCTCATGGGAAGTACCTGCGTATCAATTCATCGAGCTTTCCGGTGCGCGTAAGCTGGTTTAAGTAATGGCAAAGCTGCTCATAGAGCTCTGCCTGTTCCGCCGCGATCAAAAATACGTAGGCATGCTTATTGGGAAGGCGTGTGACCCGATAATTGGCGAGTCCGGTGCGGGCCAGGGTGAGAAACCGGGCAAGGTCGACCGTTGCCTCGACAGGCTCGTCTCCCCGGATCGCTTGTAAAAGCATGGAAAAGTGGAGGACCTCCCGCTTCCTTCCGGAAGGGACGGTCGGTTCGATGTGGAACAGCGCGGTGGGAAGGTGACCAGGGGTGGCGCGCAGTCCGGTGTCGATCTGTTTATCCACGATCCCCCCTGCGCCGATATCCCCGGCGCCGCGGCGGAGCGCCTGCTCCACATCACTACGGGGCATAAACCGTAGCGTAGCCTCCAATCCGAGTTCCCGCGCGAACCCGGACAGGATCTCCCACTCAAGCCCGGTGATCTTGCCACCCTCGCGGGAAATGAGTCCTGGCACTTCGTCGCCGATGATTACCAGCCGTCCTGTCTTGCGAATGGCGAGGACATAGACGAACGTGACGAGCCCGGCGCCGATCGCCGCTTCGGTGATGGCGACGTCCGGAGCGTGGGAAAGAAGGTACACCGCAGCGATCACAAAGCTGAACAGTCCCATCGCGATCACCGCGGTAAGCCGCCGCGCGCGTGTGAGGGCAAAGATCGCGATCACGGGCAGGGTCAACAACAGCACTGATGCAGTCATTGTTTTCCCCCGGTGTGGCGCTGCACGAACGCGCTCTTGGCGATGGCGTGTGTCACGAGCGGGTTGGTGATTAAAAGGAGGAGAAGGAGGAGCACGAGCGTCATGTCAATCGGATTCCGCCCGGAGTACACAATCAGGCCGACGATGATCAGTCCTACCCCGGCGTTATCCGACACACCGCTTGCTTGCAGGCGCGAGTACAGGTCGCGGAACCGCAGAATCCCAAGCGTCCCGATCAATACAAATCCCGTGCCGATACCAATGATGATCATCCCGATCATCGGTGGATCTCCCCTCGCTCCATGGATCGGGCCACGATTAATACGCCGAGGAAGCTTACCGCAGCATATACGACGATCATGTCCAGGTAGAACTCCCGTCCGTTCGTGATCGCGATGATGCTCAGCAGGGCGATCAGCCGATTGGAGGCGGCGTTGTATGCAAGGACGCGGTCCCACGGGCTCGGGCCGATTAACAACCGAAGTAACACGGCGAGGAACGAGACGACGAGGAGGCCCTCAACGATCCACATCTTCCCTCCGTGCGAACACCGCGTGGAGCTGCGCCTCGAGTGGCTCCTTGATCTTTTTCCAGTCCCCGGTCCCGCCCGCCCGGCGCAGCCAATGGATGTACAGGAGGTCTCCCTCCAAGAGAAGTGAGATCGTCGATGGGGTAAAGGTGATCGCATCCAAGAGAATAAATTGGGCGAACGGATCAGTAACCTTGGTGGGGATGGCGACGATCCTCCCTTCGACGCGGGAGAACAGGATCAGGTAACTCGTGTACAGGGAGGAAATGACAAATCGCCACAGGATTACGGCGAATAAGCGAATGGTCCTATCGGGCCGGCGGACGAGGGCGTCCAGAGACAGGCTTACCCCGGGGAACAGGTGGCGTTGCACATAGGTCACCCCGACCGCCGCTGTTGCACCGAGTGCAAGGGATAGTGGGTCCCACCGCCGGGTGAGGGCGATCCATACACCAAACAGGGCAAAAAATGCGATAACCATCCATCCTCCTTTCTTCTACATAATCTTCGTGAGGGTAGCCGAAGGCAAGAAAGATATACAAAGAGAGTAATATTCAGGAGATCAATATTCGCTTCAAAAAGGAGAGCATGCGGGCTCCAAGACCGACCTCTGCCTTTTTCTTGTAGCCGTAATTGCGTTATCTAGGTAGACGTCCCGGCTGTTCCCTGCTTCACTGCCCAGATATCCACAGCAAAGACCGCTTCGGCGAGCCGCCCGTGGCAGATATCTTCATGCAGAGTGGCAACTGCGTACTAGGCTTAAGCTCGTTAATCTTTTGTCCTTCCCTTGGTGATCAGATACCCGCGCCCTGCTGCGATGAACGCAGCCGGCACAAAGCTGATGTTGACAGCCCAGTTTCTCGTCCGTATACTAAATTTGTTGTTTCTCGCTCTTTCATTTGGGGGTACGGCCGATATGAGGAACAGGACGCTTTAGAAGCCGCCGTTCGCGGCGTCGTTGTATTCTGGCATAGGTCTATCCCTGTCTTGCTTTTTCTAAAAAGGAGCTACTATGAGCGATCTTGCTCTTGAACTCAACAAAGTGCACAAAATATTTTATAAACGAGCCAATAAAAACAGCCGTTTTTCGCGGCACAAGCAAGAAGTGGTAGCGCTTGACGAAGTGAGCCTTGCTGTTACCCGAGGGGAGATTTTCGGGG
>CAZTJW010000049.1:0-5648 GCA_964613775.1 uncultured Thermotogae bacterium | reverse complement strand
GAACCCGGCCTTGCCCGGGCAAGGCAGGCCGGTTTCGAACTGGCAAGAGGCGAAATCATCGTCACTACGGATGCCGATTCCCTGCCTCCACCCGACTGGCTTGAGAGGCTCACCGAACCCTTCCGGATCCCCGAGGTAGTCGGTTCTTACAGCGCGCTTTCCCTGGAAGGGAAAGGACCGTTTGTGCGTGGTGCGGAGGAGTTCTTCCTTTTCTGGCAGCGGCTGAATCATCCTCTTGGCCGGCCGCTTTTCTGTGGCCCCAGCTTTGCGGTGCGGAACCGGGCGTTTGAGGAAGTCGGGGGGTTCAAACGAGGCGGGACCTTCTACGCCGACGATGAGACTGATATCCGGCTTGCGTTCAAACTTCGCCGGGTTGGAAAGGTGGTGTTCCTCCCAAGGGTGAGGGTTCTCACTTCGACGCGAAAACTTTCGGGACGGCGCGGAATCAGTTACCTGGCTCATCACACGGGGAACTACTTCCGCCTGTGTTGGCTGCGTTATGGTGATGTGTAACAGAGCTTGGTTCCTAGCGGACCCGGTTCCTCAGGACTCCGATCCCCTCAATCGCCACTTCCACGACGTCTCCATGATGCAGCGGCCCGACTCCCGGCGGGGTGCCGGTGGCGATCACATCCCCTTCTTCAAGAGTGATTCGCGATGTGATCTCCGCGATTATCTCCGGAATCGAGAAGATGAAATCGGCTGTCGTTCCGTCCTGCCGGAGGACACCGTTCACCCGAGACATCACGTGGAACGGCCCTTTGATCTCATCTTTGGTAACGATCACTGGACCCAGAGGGGCAGATGTGTCGAACCCCTTAGCGCGCACCCAGTTTTTCTCCCATTTCTGGGTCGCTCGGTCGGTGACGTCATTCATGCACGTGTAGCCGAGGATGACATCCATCGCTTCTTCTGGCTTTACGTTACGGCAGCGCTTTCCGATTACTACCGCTAGTTCCGCCTCGTAGTCGATGCGCGGGCTCTCCGGAATGACGATCTCCTCCTCCGGTCCGATCACCGCCGACGGTGGCTTGAAGAAGAGAAGCGGCCGGGTGGGAACCTCGTTTCCCAGTTCTTTTGCGTGGGCGGCGTAGTTTCTCCCCAGGCAGATGATCTTCGTCGGGGTACACGGGGAAAGGAGGCGGGCCGCGGAGAGCGGAACCCCCTTCCCCGCGGCGGCCACGGTATCCCCAACCAGGGTCCCGCGCGTCGGACCGGGAAATTCCGGATGGGTAAATCGAACCAGACGCATGTTTCTCCTTTCAGATATCCAAAGGCTACCCGATCTTTTTGTGAGGAGCAATGATATTCTTGACTACATCGCCAGGAGGGGATAGCCTTTTCGTATGGCGCGTCTTTCTTATTTCATCCTTGCTTGCGTTATCGTCGGCATAGATCGATTCCTCAAGTGGTGGGTCACGGAGCACGTTTTCCTCCCCCGTACCCTTGTCCCTGGGTTTATCCGCATAAATCCTGTTCACAACATGGGCGGGGCATTTGGGGTGTTCCCAAAAAGCGGCCCGTTGTTTATTATTGTCTCGTCGCTTGTCTCAGTGGGGATCATAATAGCATTAGCAGTCTTGCCCCTGCGTGGGCGGTTGTTCACAGTAGGATTAGCGCTTGTCCTCGGGGGGGCGCTTGGAAACCTGATCGATCGCGTGAGTTTAGGATATGTCATCGATTTTTTTGAAGTGCGGTGGTTTTCCGTGTTCAATCTTGCCGACGCATGCATAACCGTCGGAACAGTGCTTATTATTATTGCCACACTGGTTGGAGGTGAGAGGAATAGAGCTTCGCGGTAAGTTAATCGTGTTTGAGGGCCTGGATTTCACCGGCAAATCGACCCAGGTACGGCTTCTCGCTGAGCGTCTACGGGCACGTGGCTTCCCGGTTGCGACGACGCGGGAACCGGGGGGGACACCGCTCGGGGAGGAAATGCGGCGCGTTCTCCTCGCGCGCAACGCGGATATTCTGCCGCTTTCCGAGCTTTTTCTCCTTATCGCCTCCCGGGCACAGGTGTACGCTCAGGTGATAAAACCAGCGTTGGCCCAGAAGAAGGTCGTCGTTTCCAGCCGGTATCGGCTGTCAAGCCTCGCCTACCAGGGCTACGGGCGCGGCCTTGAGTTAGACCTCATCCGTCGGCTGAACGACGCAGCGACCGAGGGGCGGAAACCTGACCTGACGTTCCTCATCGACCTTCCCGTTGAGGATGCCTTGGCGCGTAAGGAAGGGCAAGGAGACCGAATTGAGGGTGAGGATAAGGACTTCTATCGGCGTGTGCGGCGTGGGTACCTTGAACTTGCACGCCACGATCCCACGGTGGTGGTGATCGATGGAACGATGGGGGTTCCTGAGATTGCCGCCGAGGTGGCACACCGCCTGGGAGTGTGAACTTTGTGTTGCCCATGGGGGATGCAGTATCATGTTGATGAATCCTGCGGTAAGGGGGACGACATGGATCTAGTTCTATTGAAGGATGACCTTGTCTTCGGGGTGAGACTTACAAGTTATGCTCTGGGAACGAGGAGCAGCATGCCAATCCTGTCCGGATTGAAGATGGAGCTTTCCGGCGATCGGCTGCGGCTCTCCGCTACTGATCTGGAACGCGCAGTGGCTACAGAGATTCCCGTGGAAAATCATGGGGAAGGGGAGACGGTTATTCTGAATGGGGCTGTGCTTGTGCAGATTGCCTCTCACCTTCCCGCTGACGACCACATAAGCCTGAAGAGCGAGACTAATGATGGAGGGATAGTGAAGCTGCGCTGCGGCGAAGCGCTGTTCGACCTGCCCACCCTACCGGTTGAGGACTATCCGGAGATTCCGGCGCTGTCACAGGAGAAGATCGCCACGTTACAAGTGAGCCAGTTCCACCGTGGGTTGGAGCAGACCGCATTCGCTGCTCTCAAGGCCGGGGAGACGACCCGGTTAAGCCTGACAGGGGTCGACCTCGTGCTCAAGGACGGCGCGCTTAAGATGGTGGCGACGAACGGCTACCGACTGGCGATGAAGACGGTCAAGGTGGATGAGCTCGTCGCGGAAGGGGAGTACCTGATTGAGGCAGGGGTGCTCTCCGACCTTGACCGCGTGCTGACCCAGGTCAAAGGGGGTAGCGTTGTGGTGTACAAGGGGCAGAACCAGCTTTTCTTCCAGGCCAATGGGACAACGTTCATGGCGAAGACGATCGCCGAGGAATTCCCCGACTTCGATCGTGTAATCCCCCGGGACAACCCGATCGCGCTTTTGTTCGACCGGCAAGCGTTATTGGAGGCGCTCGGACGGATCGAGATCACTGCCGCCGAGGAATCGGGCGCGGTCACGTTCCGCGTGAATCCCGAGGAGAGCGCAGCGCGCATCAATTCGTCATCCAAGGAGAAGGGTGAGGCCGAGGAGCGGGTGCGCCTGCGCAAGGTGCCGGAAGCGGAGCTTGAGATCTCGTTCAAGGCGGAGTACTTGATCGATGCATTGAAGCGCATGGCCTCCGATGAGGTTGGACTGTGGCTCGTCGACCCGGAGAAGGCGGGCCTGATTGAACCGAGCGGTGATAAAATCGCCCCGGATGATGAGGGGTTCCTCTACGTGTGCATGCCAGTGCGGTTAGGCGGTTAGTTCGGAGCGGACCAGGTTTTCTCCTACGGAAAGGGCCTGGGGAATCTTTTCTGCATGCGGTCCGCCGCCCTGGGCGAAGTGAGGTGCCCCACCTCCACCCCCGCCGAGAACATTGGCCATCCGGTGAACTACCGCGCCGGCATGGATTTTCTTTACTTCCTTGCTCACCTTACATACGACGATCCCCCGGCCTTTGAGCGCTCCTCCGAGCAGGACAACTGACGGACAAGCCGCTTCCTCGATTAGATCGGCAAGGCGTTTAAGCGCATTGAGCTCCATGTCGAGCTGTCCAGAGACAAGGGAGATATCACTGATCCGTTCCGCATGCGCGATGAATTCTTCCCGTTTTCCCATAAGGATGGCATCGGTCTCTTCTTTTAACCGTGCGCGCAGCCCGGATAGCTCTTCCTCCAATCGATTGAGCCCGGCGAGCGGGTCTTCCCCCAGGCGGCCGCGCAAGCTCGCGATCAGTTGCTCGTCCTGCTGCAACCGCATCAAGCTCCCTTCTCCGGTGACGGCGCGGATGCGGCGGGTGCCAGCGGCGACTGACTCCTCGGCGATGATCTTCACTAGACCGATCTCGCCGGTGCGGGCAACGTGCGTCCCGCCGCACAGCTCGCGGCTGAAATCATCGACTGATACCACCCGCACAAGCGGCTTACCCCTGTACTCCTCCTCGAAGTGTGCCATCGCTCCGGTCTTCTTCGCCTCCTCGAGCGGCATCTCATCGGTTACTACCGGGATGTCGGAGAGGACGATCTGGTTGGCGATCTCCTCCACCTTCGCGATTTCCGCAGCGCTCATCCGGGAGAAATGAGAGAAGTCGAACCGCAGTTCATCCGGCGCCACGTATGATCCGGCCTGGATTACGTGCTCTCCCAATACCTTGCGCAGCGCGGCGTGGAGGAGGTGCGTGGCCGTGTGATTACGTGCGATCCGGGCTCTGCGGGAAGGATCAACGCTCAGCCGACAGCGGTCACCCACGCTGAACGTGCCTGTGATCACATTTACCGTGTGCAGAAAAACACCACCCCGCGTTTTTTGTACGTCTGTCACCTGCGCTTTGCCCGGGCGATCGAGGTTCTCGATTGTGCCCATATCCCCGATCTGGCCGCCTGCCTCGGCGTAAAACGGGGTGCGATCAAAGGCGAAGGTCACTATTCCATTCTTTTCCCCTGTCTTTATAAGGGTTCCTTCCGCGGTCAGTGCCTCGTACCCGAGGAACTCGGTCGGAGGAAGGGCCGCTTCGGGAGAGCCCCCGAACCCGGTCCTTTCGGTTACCACCTCTTTGCGCGACCGGGCCCGTTGCTCGGCCATCACGCGCGTAAACCCGTCCCGGTCAACCACCATCCCGCGCTCGCGTGTAATCTCCTCAGTCATCTCCAATGGGAACCCGTACGTGTCGTAGAGTTCGAACGCGATGGCTCCCGGAAGGTGAGTTTCTCCGCGGGATGCAAGTTCATCCAGGTGTTCCGCCAATCGGCGCTCGCCCGTGCGGAGCGTTTGCCGGAAGGTCTCTTCTTCGCGGGAGATCACCTGCTTTGCGAGCGCTCGCGCCCCGACAACCTCCGGGTACGTCGCTCCGAGTGATTCCACCACTGGATCGACGAGCGCGGCCAGCCCACCCGTCCCGAGTCTAATTCGGGCTCCAGCCCGGATCGCACGGCGCAGGATGCGGCGCAGTACATAGCCCTGCTTCTCGTTACTCGGCAGGACCCCATCCGCCATAAGGAACACCGCCCCGCGGATGTGATCGGCGATGATGTTGCGGGAGACGGGGTCATCCTCTACCTCAGCACTATCTTCGATCGCCTCGACGATTGGGCGAAAGAGATCGATCTCAAAGTCGGTCTTCGCCTTTTGCAACACCGCCGCCGTGCGCTCGAGCCCCATCCCGGTGTCGATGTTCTTTCGCTTTAACGGGGTCAGGGTTCCGTCCTCTTTCGCCTCATACTGCATGAACACGAGGTTCCAGATCTCGGAGAACCGGTCGCAGTCGCACTCCACGCCGTGACAGTCCGGATCGCATCCGGTCTCGTCGC
>CAZTJW010000048.1:0-5695 GCA_964613775.1 uncultured Thermotogae bacterium | reverse complement strand
GTTTATACCGTGCCCCGCATGACGCGCGACATCGATCTGGTGATCGAATGCTGCCCAGAGGATGCCCCTGCGATTGCCGCTTTGTTCCGGGATGATTCTTACGTGGACGAAGATAGAATCAGAAAAGCGGCTGCTGAACGCTCCATGTTCAACATCATTCACCAAAGGTGGCTGATCAAGGCCGACTTCATCGTACGCGGGGATAATGAATACCGAAGGGTGGAGTTTTCTCGAAGGAAGCAGGTGGACATCGGAGGGATGCCGATATGGATCGTCGCGCCAGAGGACCTCATCCTTTCCAAACTTAAATGGGCGAAGGGCTCAGGTTCTTCATTGCAGGAACGAGATGTTAAACTCCTCCTGGAGACAGTGGAACGGCTCGATCATGACTACATCAGGCGCTGGGCCGAGCGGCTGGGCGTGGAGGAACTACTCAAGCGGTTGGAGAAACGATGAAGGACACCCCCGCGGAGGTTGACGCTCTGTTTCGCACCATGGTCCTCGCGGTCTCTCCGGCGGAGCGAGTGGCGATGGCCTGCCGCATGTTTGAAACCGCAAAGGCACTGATTCGCGCCGGAATTGAGGATGAATACGGCCCTCTTCCACCTGACCGGTTGCGGGAATACATGTTTCTCCGGCTCTACGGACAGGACTTCGGAGAAGAAGAGAAGGCAAAGATCATCAGCTCGCTTCGCTTGAAGTGACCTATTGCCCATGTACAATGTCCTCTACCTCGACAAAACTCCCTTCCAACCCAGCGAACTCGAGTTCCCGATGGGTGAGGATCACTGCCTGTACTCGCCCTGTGTCCGTCAGTTGATTGAGTAGTTCCACCACGCGGGCGGTGCGCTCCCGGCTCACGTGCACGCATGGGTCATCGAGGATGAGCACCTGCGGCTCGTGCGCCGCCAGGTGGGCAGCGACACTCATGCGCACCAGGGTATTCACCAGTTCCTGCAGCCCCTGCGAGCCATCCGCAAATTCACACCTCTCGTCCCCTTCTAAGCGCTGCGGAACAAGGGCGTCGCCCAGCGTCGCCAACCGATACCTCCCGCTAGTCGCCACGGCAAGGCGCATGTCAAGGTCATCCTTGATCGGCGCGATGATCCGTTGGGTGAGGCTCGAGCGGACCTCTCCCATCGTCTTCTTTAGGAGCTTCGCGGCGTCAGAGTGCTGAACGATGCGGGCAAGCCGGCCTTCCTCCGAAACGATCTGCCGCTCCAGGCTAGCGGCGCGTGCGTAGTAGCCCTTGTCGGAAGCCTGCTCAAGCTGGCGGGCGAGCTCATCCGCTGTTGCCTTTCGCTGCTCAAGACGATCCCGCACGTGATCGTACCTGTTCTTTGCTGCAGTGCGCCGAGATTCGATGTCCTGTTTCAGGGCGTCGAGCCGGGCCTGTGCGGATCCGCGCTCTTTCGTCACCCTCATTAGCGCTTCCTTAGCGGCCTTCATCCGCTCACGGCAGTTGCCCGTGCTTCCGTATCGGTCGCGATGGCGGTCAAGTGCCTCCTCTGCCGCTTGTTTACGTGCTTTCGCCGCTTGGTATGCGCTTTCCGCCTCTTGCATCGCCCCTTGGGCCCCTTCTAATTGCCGATAGAGCGCATCGCGACGATCCTTTGCCTCATCAAGCTCTTGTTCGGTGGCAATGATTTTCTGAGTAAGGCGCGTGATAACTAAAGAAAGTTGGGCATCCGAAAGCTCATCGTGTGCGCTGATCGACCCATGATTTTCCCGCGCTCGCTCCAACTGGTTGATCTCCCGATTGAGTGCGGCGATCTCCGCGTCGATCGCGGAAAGGGGGCGCGGATCGAGATTATTCCGCTCTCTGTTCAATGCGGTCAGCTTCCCTTCCCGTTGCAGCCGGTTCTCGCGGAGTCGGCGAAGTTCGGCAAGGGAAGAAACCGCAAACTGGGAAAGCATGCGCTTGATTTGTATTTGGATCTCTTTTGCGGCATCGGCATGGCGCTTTGCCCGGGTGGTGTCGCCCGCAATGCGCACGCTTCCTCCCGGAGCAGTGATGAGCACGCTTTCAAGCGCTACTCCCGCCTTGTTGCGTAGCGGTGTGCCGTCGAGCAGCACCGTAACGGCTGGATCACCGTCCACGCTCACCTGGAGTCCGGATGATTCCAGTGCCGCACGCTCTGCCTGCGCCTGTGCGGAAAGTTCAGTGATCTTTTCAATAAGGGCAGCGCTGGGTGTCTCACCGGCGAGTTTGGAGCGCAGTTTTTCGATAGATCCTTCGATTTCATGAATTTGCGCGCGCCGCTTTATTAATCCCTCGCGTTTCGCCTTTTTATCCCTGATATCATGGAGATCCCTTGCGTCCTGGAGGATACGCCGAGCGTCGACAACCTCTGTTTCCCGGTTCTGCACATCCTTGCGCGCTTGGTCCAGCTCGGCGCCTATCCGCGCGAGCTCCGCGGCCTTCGCCGCTCGCTGTCCGTTCTTTTCCTCGAGCGCGGAAGCGACGCTTTTCACCGCTTGCTCCAGGGTGAGGCGCTCATGCACAATGCGGATAGCTGTGTCCCTTTCTGCCTTCCGTTGATCATACCGCGCCTGCGCAGCATTGAGCTCCCCCTCTGTGCCGGAAAGGTCGACGTGTTCATCGATCGTCTTGTTCCACTCCGTTTCCGCGCGGGTTACTTCTTCTTCAAGCACCGGAAGCTCCTCCTCAATTTCCCCGTAGCGGCGGCGCATCTCATCAAGGCTTTTTAATGTGGCCTCAATCTCTTCCTTCTCCTTCTGCAGGCGGATAAGCTCCTCCTCGATCTCATGGCGAAGCGATCGCTTTGCTACGAGGCCGGTGGGAGTAAACGTATCGCGGTAGGCGGCGTTTACCCGCTCCAGCACCGCGTTGAACTTGTCGCTTACCCCTGCTTGCGTCAGCCCGAGGTAGCCCACCGCCTCGGACTGGGGAAGCTCGCGGACATCCTGCGGCACGAACAGCCACTGGAACGCTCCCCAATCTCCCGGCCTCGTTCCTCCTGGGCTGGTGGAGAACGTGGCGCCGAGCAGGGCGCGCAATTGGTCATCGGCGTCCTTCCCCCGGGCAATAGTTATCCAGCGTTCATCTCGCCGTGCGGAGAGCGCAGCCGTGCCGCGTGCGCCACCGAACGCCTTTTCGATGCGCCACGTGTGCCCCCCGTGTTCAAACTCGAGGAGGGCACGTGGAATGGCGCCATGGATTTCGTACGGAAGGATGCGTTGTACCCACTGCGCCGTGCTTTGGGCACGGTCGAACAGTGCGCGCCGAATCGCCTCGAACAGTGTCGATTTACCCGCTTCATTCGGGCCAGCGAGAACCGTGCTGCGTGGATCGAACATGATCTCATACGGTCCATCGCGAAATCGGCGCCAATCGCTGATCTCTAGCCGCTTTAGTCTCATCCCTCGGCCTCCGCGGCAAACTTACCGAGCAGGCGGATCGCCTCGCGTACCGTCTCCGGGGGCACAGTTCCCGCGGCGGCGAGTGCCTGGAGGCGGTGCACCACCGCGACAAGCGACGCATCGGTCAAGGGAAGCAGTGCTGCGGCGTCCGTGCGCCACCGAAGCCCCTGATCGCGGACCCGTAGGTCGAGAAACCGCGTGTGTTCCTTCTCCAGGAGCTCAGCGTATTCCGGATAGAGCGACTCAGGGAGCTCTCCGGATAGCTCCAGCCGGAGGAGGTTAAAATCGGCTTGCGTGAGCAGCCGGTTCAACCGGTCGAGATTCGCGTCCCCAACGAACTCAAGCCGTTCGTTCCCCCAGCGAAGCTGCCCTGACCTGATTTTCTCCACATGCGGCCACGCCCCCTTCCCCTCGATCTCCACGATCAGGACGTTGCCTGCGTCGGTTTCATCGTACGCTGTCTGCTCGTGCGTTCCAGAGTAGGCGATGCGGCTGCCCCCATCTCGGGCATCGATGAGCCTCGTCCCGTGCCAGTGCCCAAGCGCGAGGTAATCGAGGCCACACCTTTCTACATGCGCTGGATCGATGGGAAGGGTGATCCCCGTTTCCGCGCCGGGGAACTGCGCCGTCGTGATGTGGCCGTGTGCCATGGCGATATGGATCCCCGGTTGCGTGGCAAGATCGGGGAGCTGCGCCAACGGATCAACGCTCGTGTAACGGCTCACTACCGGGAAGGGATGAAGGATCACGCCTTGACAGACCTCCACAGGCGTTTCGTCTAAATGGACGGCGAGGTTGGGGATCCCCCGCAGAGCAGGGCGGTTCCACACGCTTCCCGGGCCGGGCAGGTCGTGGTTCCCTGGGATGGCGTGGATGTTGATCTCAGGATGGGCCCGGATGATGCGGGCGACCTGTTCCACATCGGAGTACGAGACGCGGTTATCCTCGAACAGATCACCGCTAGCGACGACAAAATCGACATTGTGTTCCGCAGCGATGGAAAGGACGTGGTCGATCGTCTCAATCCTGGTTTTCGCAACGCGTGCCCCGGCTTGGCCCAGGCCGCCGCCTTTCATCCCGATCTGCCAATCAGATGTGTGAAGGAACCTTACCAATCGTATACCTCCTCCCTATGCTACGACATTTTCGGATATGTGGCACTTCTTTGCACGCCCTGTTTCCCTGGCAAAACGCGCGGATATCTATTGTTCGCGGGTAACCTGTGGTATAGTTTCGCTTAGAGAAAGGACGAAAAATGTGGCAGGCACGTTTGGAACATGAGCTTGTTATTCAGACCGAAGGTCGGGCCGGCCTTGTGGCCGAGGTGTCACATCTCCTTGCCGAGATGGGGGTAAACATATTTGCGGTAAACCTGCACACCGAAAATGATCAGGTCGTACTGCGTCTGATCACAAGCGCGCAGACCTACGCCCGTGCCGCACTGCAAGGCGCGTGTTTCCCGGTCACGGAGCGGGATGTCATCGTGATGGAGCTTCCCGAGCGCACTGGCTTTCTGGAAAAGATTGCTGGCGCATTGGCCAGGCAGGGGATCCAAATTGATGATCTGTACGCCACCACGTCGGTGGGGAGGCGAACGACGACCGTTGTATTCACGTGTTCCCATCCGGCCAAGGCGGTGTTGATGTTCCAGAGGAAGTGACATTCCTCTGCCCTTGTTTCCTTTGTTATCTTTCAAGCACAAACCTGAATTTTAATTATTTCACCGCAGAGGCGCAAAGACCGTCAAATACTGAGACTTCCATAGCACCCTCTGTGTACTCCGCGTGCTCTGCTGTAATGCTCCCCGCTTATGAGGGTGAAGAAGTTTCTACAACCGACTCCAAACACGGAATAGAACGGGTTTTGGAAATAATTGCAGACCAGGGGCAGGATGGTGTACCTTCATAACAGCATGAACCAATTACGGGTTTTCCTCATTTCGCTAGTTTTTTTGGCGGGGCTTGCAGCCTCCGCGTTCGGGGCAGGGGAGATTTTTCACCTCACCCTTACCGGATCGATTAATCCAGTGAGCCGGGACGTGGTTAAGAACGCGATTGCCCAGGCGGAAGAAGCACATGGGGAGATGCTCATAATCGAGCTCAACACCCCCGGCGGGTTGGGGGAATCGATGCGCGACATCGTGATGGCCGAGTTTTCATCGACCATTCCGGTTGTCGTGTTCGTCGGTCCGGCCGGAGCGCGCGCCGCTTCCGCTGGAGCGATCATCACCCTCGCTGCGGACGTCGCCGCGATGGCTCCGGGGACGAACATCGGCGCCGCTCATCCGGTGGAGCTGATCGGGACCGGTGGC
>CAZTJW010000047.1:0-5798 GCA_964613775.1 uncultured Thermotogae bacterium | reverse complement strand
CAAACGAGTTGAAGCAAGCCATCATCCACAGAGCGTTGCACCTGTATCATGCTGGTTACCGAGTGGACACGCGAATTTTCGCTCCTAATGAATTCGCTCGGCGGTGGCGGAAATTTGTCGCGTACTGCCGCCGCCATCAGTTACTCGAGTTTAACGGGCAATGGATTCTGTACGATCGCGCTGAACTGTTAGGAGACACATCCAGCGGGCGGGTCAGCCCGTGGGTGTACGCGGCGAACGAGCTTGAGACGATCATCAACGCTAGCGAATTTACTCCGGCAATCGCTTAGAGTGCAAAAAGGAGGACCCGATCATCGGGTCCTCCACGGTCGATGGGAGGCTGGAAAGCAAGCGATTTTCCTAGTTGCCACCGATATGGATGCGAATCGTGAAGTGCCATCTCCCGTCCGGACCGAAGTACCAATACCAGCCGCTTCCCGTGGGTGGTGTACCGTAGTGCCACTGTCCGTTGTACCAGTACCAGTTACCTCCCGGTATACATCCGTAGCACGGGGGGACGGGCGGCGGGCAATACCCAGGTTGATATACATATACCGGAACGATGGTAAACGATGTCCACGCCGTTGCCCAGGTCCCGCACGGCTGGCAGTTAGGGTTCGGGTTGATCCCCATGATGTGCCCGCGGATCGTATTCCCGGCCGACTGCGGATCCGGTCCAATCTGGGGGAACGGCTCAGAATACCGTGTTGGCGCCAGGTTGAGCGGGGTCATGCTGGCGATGATCTGGAGCTGCTCCACCCCGGTGGGCGGTGATATCAGGAGCCGGTAGTTTCCATCGGGAAGGACGTGTGTGTTGCCAGAAACGTAATTATTGTGGGAGTAGGCGTTGGGGAAGATGAGGCGTACGATCCCGTTTGGCTGAATGTCGTAGATGTAGATGAACGCCGGTCGATTTACTGAGAACATGATCTGCGCCGCTTCTCCCACTGTATACACCGACTTTCCCATCCAGATATTCACTGCAAGCGGGGTCGGGTTAGGCGATGGCATGATCCCGAGCGGACTCGGTGTTCCATTGGCCAGCGCGACCCCACTAAGCACGCCGATGAGAAGTAGGGCGACTGCGAGAAGTTTTTGTATTTTCATTCTGATCACCTCGCCCGATCTACACAGGAGGAGCGGATATGGTTTCATCGGACCGGTGTGCTTGCTCATATGCGGTGATCCGGATACCTTTTGGTTATGAACGTGATCGGGATTGGCGGGCCAGCGGGAGCGGGAAAGAGTGCGGTGGCACAATTTCTCGCGCGTGATCCTGGGATCGAACGGATCGACCTCGATCGGGTGGCATGGGACCTGTATCGCCCCGGAACCAAGGTCTATGACAAACTCATCGCCCAGTTTGGGGCACGGATCGTCGGTCCTGCGGGGGAGATCGACCGCGGCGAACTAGGCCGAATCGTGTTTTCCGATGCCAAGGCACTTGCCGACTTGGACGCGATCGTTCACCCAGCGGTGGGCAATGCTTTACAGAGGATCATCGCTAGTAAGCAGGCGCATGGGACAAGGGTCCTCCTTGTGGAAGGGGCGCTCCTTGGGCTATCTCCGCACGTCGACTACTCCCCCTTCGACGTGGTCATATGGCTTTCCGCCCCCCGAGAGGTGCGGCGCGCTCGGCTCGCACGGGCCGGACGAGAAGGACACCTCGACCGCGTTCCCGATCACCCGACTCAACCGGGGATAATCCCCGTGAATGGGGCGGGGACGGTCCGCGATACCGCAGATAAAGTGCGAGGGATCATCGCCCGGCTACGCGAGCGCTCCATGGGCACGCAAGATCGCTAAAACTTCATCAACTGGGAGCGCTTCCCGCACGTGTCCATCCCGTCCAGTTACTGTCTTCGCCGCGAACAATGCGGAGAGGATTGCCTCTTCCACCCCCTCGATCACCGCTTGGAACGCGGGGTCGAGCGCCCTGCCGGCATCATTCAGCCGGATCTCTTCGAGGAGGACCTTTCCGCGATCATGCGGAACCCGGTTCGCGGTGGAAAATGCGATTACGAAGTCCCCACTTGAGCTATGACAATGCGATCCAGTGCGCGCCATGCCGCACCCTGCGCGCACCCCAAGGCGGCGGAGTTCACGATGGGATAAAGGAAGATCCGTTCCGATGACGATCACGATCGATCCCCTGTCCCTTGTGGAATCGTCCTCCATACCGGCGAGTTCGCGGCCCACCGGCACACCGCAGATCGTGAGCTCTTCCCGCCTCCCGAAGTTGGGCAGCACGAGCACCCCGATCGTGTATGTCCGATCCCCCACGGTTACCAGGCGCGATGCGCTCCCGATCCCGCTTTTGTATCCAAACGCCGTCATCCCAGTTCCCGCGCCGATTGCACCTTCGTCGACCGGCTCAGTGGAAGCGGAATCCAACGCAGCGAACACATGTTCCCTGGCAATTGCCCGTGCCTGAATGTCGTTCAGGTAGGAGTCGTTGCACTCGGCCACTACCGGGTTAACTGACAGAATGGGTGATTCCGAGTGTTCATAGTGTTCGATCACCCAGGAGATTAGAGCATCGCTCGCCCGACCCACGCTTAGGGTGTTAGTGAGAAGGATCGGGGTCTCAATCGTGCCGAGCTCATTTATCTGCGGGATCCCGGCCGATTTGCCGAACCCGTTCAGCACCAGCGCCGCCGCGTTTACCTTCTCGTAAAATAAGTTCCCGGAATGAGGGATGATCGCCGTCACCCCGGTGCGGATCGCGTCCCCCTCGATCACGGTCGCGTGTCCCACCGCCACCCCGGGAACGTCGGTGATGGTGTTGGTCCTTCCTCGGGGGAGGACGCCGACTCTTATTCCATATTTTCCCACAATGTCGACCAAATCCTCCTCCTTACAAAGTGACAATCCAATGCGGCATCTGGGTGAATTGGGCCGGATCTTGGCGGAAGTAACTTTTAAGCACCTCGTACAACTGTGGGTGCCCCGCAGCAAGCCCGCGTGGGTCGGTGAAGAAGCACTCAGTGGCCACAGCGAAGAACTCCGCCGGGTTGGTTGCCCCGTATGGATCGATGATTGTCTGTTCTCCGAGTTCCACCGCAGCGCGCAGGCGGGCGTACTCCTCTTCCATGACCTTCATCCACTCGTGATAGCGATCCCTGGACAAAAGCGGGGCTCCGTCGACATTGCCGTTTTCCGCATCGAGCTGATGGGCAAACTCGTGGATAACGACATTGTGTCCACGCTGCACCCCCGCAGCTCCGGCTTCCACTTCATCCCATGCTAGGACCACTGCCCCCCGCGACCATGACTCACCGGCGCGCACCTGTGGCCCTTCGGTTACGATGCCGGTTGGGGCCTGTTCCACGTGATGGGCGATGTACTTGGATGGATAGACGATGATCGATACGAGACGGGGATAGTAATCGGTGCGGCGATGAATGAGGAGAAGCGCGGCTTGAGCGGCAATCGTCACCTTCATCTCTGTGGTGAGGGTGAGGCCTCCCGCCCCCTCAAAGTGCTTCTCGTGCATGAGGATCTTCGTCGCATCCTCGAGCTCATCCCGATCAGGGGCAGAAAGCCGAGCGAGGATCGGTATCTCGTCGACAATCCTCTTCCACGCAGGTGGAAACGGGTGGTCCTTAATCCGCCGCCGTCGATACTCCCTGATGATCCCCATACGAATATGTTATCCAGGCAAGCGGAGGACCGCCAAGGTCCCTAGCCCCTAGCGGATGATCAACCTGAATGGGTAGTACCTGACTGTGCGCGGGCAGGCGTCACTTGCAGTCTCGACCGCCAGGGTAAGGAGGAACGGCCCCTTGTCAAGAACCGCGGTGGAGATGGCGTAGGTCCCTTTGGTGCGATAGATCCCCGTTACCGGGATCAGTGTGGCAAACAGGTCTCCACCCGGGGCGACCGTGATTACGTGTGGCAAAGCTTCGGGTGTGGTGAGCCATGCTTTCGGGACGATGTGCACCGTGTTCCCGTTGGGGAGCTCAAGCGAGCATCGATCCCAATCGACGACGATCGCGTTCCCCGATACGTTGTGCAGCCACATCGAGATCTCGCTCTTCACTTTATTGTTGGAATCGATCAGCGCCTTAAATGATACGTGCATGACATCGTCTTGGTAGATTCCTTTCTCTGAGTACACCGGCCCAAGCATCTCGAGCGTCTTCTGTGGTGTAGTTACTTGGGGGACCGGCGCCGGCTGGTTTAGCGCGACTCCTCCGATCAATAGTGCCACTACCGCCACTCCAAAGATCACTAACGGCGTGTTAGACATACGTTTTCACCCCTCATCTCTTGTCATAAGGGCAGCCTTACTGCCCGAATCGATACTCGCATAAAAAACAAGGCGGAAAACTAGCGTGTGGCCGCAACAAGTGTGACATCCATCACCAATTCGCTCGGGAAGAAACGCAATCTAAGCCGGCGAGAGGGGTTGAACCTCCGACCCACGGTTTACGAAACCGTTGCTCTACCACTGAGCTACGCCGGCGGTATAATTTGATTATAGCAACGGGATTTCACCGCATCAACTGGAGGGACAATGGACGGCCTAGCGATTGCCGCATCACTCACCGAGATAAACCGTGCTGCGCCTGGGGCGTCCATCCGGACGATCTACCAGCCGGAGCAATGGACATTCGTGGTGCACCTGTTTGCCAGGCAGGAGTTACGCCTTCTTATCTCACCTCGTGCAGCCCGGATCCACCTGACCCGTCTCGACCTTCCCCACCCTCAGATCCCGTCCCCGTTCACCATGCTCCTGCGCAAACATCTGCGCGGTGGGAGGATTGTGGCAATCACCCAGGATGGATGGGAGCGCGTCGTGCGGTTGAAGATCGTCCGTCGCACGCGGGAAGCTGAGGTGAACCTCGAGCTCATCGGGGAGCTCATTGGAATCAGGGGGAACTTGATCCTCCTTGAGGAAGGACGCGTCATTGCAGCGCTACGCCCGGACCCCCGCACCCGGTTAGGAAAGGCCTACCAGCCGTTGCCGCGGCAGGAAAAGCTCGACCCACGTGATGTGAGCGTGCACGTCCTTTCCGCAGTCCTGACGGCGGATGACCCCATCCGGGAGCTCGTTAACCGAATCGACGGGATCGGGAAGGACACCGCGCGGGTGATCGCTTCCCAGATGAGCGATCCACACGCGCTCGCGTCCCGCATCCTAAAGGTCGTTCCCTATGTTGACCATCCGATCGGCTCCTACGATGCTCGCCTGGGGAAGGCGTACTTCTTCCCCGTGGATTCGTGTGAGGAGCTTGAAAGCTTCTCCGCTGCGCTCGACCGGGAGTACAATGAGAGCCACGCGGTGGAGTACTTCGGTCAGGAGAAACGGAGCCTGCAGCGCGGGTTGGAACGCGCGCTCGCCAAACGCAAACGGACCCTCGCCAAGCTCGTGCGCTGGCTGAAGGACGCGGAACAGGAGGATGCGCTTCGTTACTATGCCAATCTAATCATGATGTATCTGAATATCCTGTCACGTGGGATAAACCGCGCGTCCCTCGTTGACCCCGTGAATGGCTCCACAGTGGAGGTTCCGCTTAACCCGCGGCTGGGGCCGGTGGAGAATGCACAGGCCCTTTACGAACGCGCCAAGCGCCTGCGTCGCGGCCGTCCGCGGGTTGAGGCACGAAAAAGGCGGTTGGAACAGGAAATCTCCCTATTAGAAAGCGGGTTGAACGCCATCGCCGTGGGCGACCCAATTCCAGAAGCCGCCGTCTCCCTGATTCCCGCTCCGACCGCCCGGAGTAAATCGCAGCTAAGACCCACTGCACCGCGTGCCTACCGAATCGACGGCTACACGATTGAGGTTGGGAAAA
>CAZTJW010000046.1:0-5920 GCA_964613775.1 uncultured Thermotogae bacterium | reverse complement strand
TCGCGGTCGCGGTCGCCGGCCTGGGAGGCTATCTTGTCGAGGGGATGAAGGAGCTTTAGACGGAGCCTGCGCGGTTCCAGTTTTTTGGTAATGGATTTCCTTCCCCGAATGCCGGAAACAAGGGATGATTTAGCGGGGTTTTACGAGCCGGATGCGGGGATTTTTGAAATCCTATGCGGCTTTGAGTACAATCCATGTGGGTGGTGCCATGGTATACGAAGCTGATCAGATCAAGGTACTGGAAGATTTAGAGGCGGTACGTCTCCGTCCGGGGATGTACATTGGGAGCACTGGCCAAGCCGGGCTAATGCACCTAATCGAGGAGATCGTCGACAACTCGATCGACGAGGCGCTCGCCGGTTACTGCACCGAGATCCGTGTTACCGTACACCCGGATAACTCCGTCACCGTGTGGGATAACGGACGGGGGATGCCGGTCGGGATCCACAAGGAGGCTGGGATCAACGCGGTCGAGCTGGTGATGACCACCCTGCACGCTGGGGGAAAGTTCGATAACAAGAGTTACCGCGTGAGTGGAGGGCTGCACGGGGTGGGGGTATCGGTGGTGAACGCTCTGTCCGAGTACATGCGCGTTGAGGTGCGGAGAAACGGAAAGACCTATCGCCAAAAGTTCTCCCGCGGCCAGAAGTTGACCGAGCTTGAGGTGATAGGGGAGGCAAGCGATACCGGAACGACGATTACCTTTTTGCCCGATTCCGAGATTTTCGGCGAGATTCGCTATAACTTCTCCAAGCTGTCCCACCGGCTGCGGGAGCTCTCCTACCTGAATGGTGGGTTGCTCATCACTCTCGTCAACGAGGCAGCTGGGGTGACCCGCCGCTATCAGACCAAAGGGGGAATCGTCTCCTTCGTCAAGGAGCTAGCGGCGAACAAGGACCCGCTTCACCCTGAGCCGATCTATATCCGTGGCACGGAAAGTGGAATTGAGATTGAGATTGCGATGCAGTTCACGGATAGCTACGACGAATCGATCTTTGCATTCGCCAACAACATCAACACCGTTGACGGTGGGACACACTTGACCGGGTTCAAGACCGCGCTCACCAAGTTCCTGAACGACTACGGCCGTGATAAGAAGATCCTGCGCAAGAACGATCCCAACCTGCGCGGGGACGACATCCGCGAGGGATTGGTGGCAATCATCTCCGTGAAGATCCCCAACCCTGAGTTTGAGGGGCAGACGAAGACCAAGCTTGGGAACCCGGAGGTAGCGGGGATCGTCGCTGGGATTCTCCAGGAGGAGCTCACCCTGTACTTCAAGAAGCACCCCAAGGTGGCGCGGACGATCATCGAAAAGTCGATCACCGCCAATCGGGCGCGGATGGCGGCGGCAAAGGCGCGCAAGATGGTGCGGCGCAAGGGGGCGCTCTCCCCTACAGCTCTTCCGGGAAAGCTCGCCGACTGTTCGAGCACCGATCCGGAGAAAAGTGAGCTATTCATCGTCGAGGGGGATTCAGCCGGCGGGAGCGCCAAGCAGGGGCGCGATCGCACGTTCCAGGCGATCCTCCCGTTGCGGGGAAAGGTGCTTAACGTGGAGAAGGCACGGCTTGCCAAGCTTTTAGATAACAAGGAACTGCGGTCGATCATCACCGCTCTGGGAACCGGAATTCGGGAGGAGTTCAACTTAAATAAACTGCGCTACCATAAATTGATTTTGATGGCGGATGCCGACGTCGACGGGGCGCACATCCGCACCTTGCTTTTGACATTCTTCTATCGCTACCTGCGGGCATTGATCGAGCACGGCTACGTGTACATCGCTAAACCGCCCCTGTATCAGGTGAAAGACGGGAAGAAGGTCATGTATCTCTATAGCGACGAAGAACTGGATGAGTTTCGCTCCCAGCACGATGGGAAATTTGCGCTCAAGCGATTCAAAGGGTTGGGGGAGATGAATCCGCGTGAACTGTGGGAGACCACGATGAACCCGGAAAAGAGGATCATGAAGCAGGTAGAGATTCGCGATGCGCTGGAAGCGGATGAAGTATTCTCCACGCTTATGGGAAGCGACGTTGCCCAGCGGCGGGACTTTATCCGGGAAAATAGCGACAAGATCACGACGCTCGATATCTAAAATACGGAAAAGATGACGATGTCCCTCGCTACCCTTGCCCACGCGCTCGGGGTATCAGTCACTCCGGAGTGGAACAAGATCAAAATCACCGGAATCAGCTACGATTCACGGCGGATCACCCCGGGGAACCTGTTCGTCGCGATTCCGGGGTTCGTGGTCGATGGGCACGACTACATTCTGGATGCCGTCTCGCGCGGCGCCGCGGCGGTCGTGTGCGAACGTAAACTGGAAACAGCCGTCCCGATGATAATTATTCCGGACGCGCGGATCGCCCTCGCCCGCCTGTCCGCCGCGTTCTACGATCACCCCACGCGGGAGCTATTCACCGTCGGTGTCACTGGGACGAACGGGAAGACGACCGTCTGCCACCTCGCCGCTCATCTTCTCGGTGAGGGCAAATCAGCTCTCCTGAGCACGGTGGCCACTGAACAGCGGGGGATGCACGCAGTCACTACCCCGGAGAGTCCATTTATTCAGCGGTTCGCCCGGCAGGCGCTGTCCGAGGGGAAGGAGAACTTTGTCCTTGAGGTCTCGTCCGCCGGGCTTTCGCTTCATCGCACCGATTGCGTCGACTTCGACGTCGCGGCCTTTACCAACCTCACCCACGACCACCTCGACTTCCATCACGATCGGGAGGCATACCTCAGCGCGAAGCTTCTGCTGTTTCAGGGGCTGAAACAAGATGGGGTAGCGATTATCAACCGCGATGACCCGATGGCCGATCGATTCATCGCTGCGACGCGGGCGCGTGTCATCACCTACGCCATCCACCGCAAAGCTGACCTGCAGGCAGTGGATCCGGAATATCAGCTCAAAGAGACGAGCTTTACCCTGAAGATGGGAAAAGAGGCGGTCCAGATGCGGATTTCGCTTCCCGCCGAACACAACGTGTACAACGCCCTTGCTGCCTTTGGAATCGGGCTTGCCAAGGGTCTCCGCCCTGATGAAATCGCTGCTCGGCTCGCCACCGCCCACTCGGTCGTCGGACGCTACCAGTTCTTCCGTGCGAAAACCGGAGCGACGGTGATCGTCGATTTCGCCCATTCCCCGGACTCCCTGGAACGGATGCTCCGCTCGCTGCACCCGTATTACGCACGGATCATCTGCGTGTTCGGCTGCGGTGGGGAGAGCGACCGCGCAAAGCGACCGCGCATGGGGCGGATCAGCGGCAAGCTCGCCGATATCACGATCCTGACAACCGACAACCCAAAGACCGAGGATCCAGCCCGCATCATCGCTGAGATCGAAGCCGGGATCCGGCCCACTGGCGGGACGTATGAACGGATCGTCGACCGCAAGGACGCGATCCGCCGAGCGCTCGCGCTCGCTAACCCGAAGGATGTTATCCTCCTTGCCGGTAAGGGGCACGAGCCGTACCAAATCATCGGACACAGGTTCATTCCGTATAGTGACGCGGGTTTCCTGCGTGCGAATGGACTGGTGGAGACGTCATCCTCGTCGTTTTACCCTGATCAGGCTTGACATTCGTACCCAGCTCTGCTAGGATGCATTACGGAGGAACGAGATGACACGATATTTCAATCGGGAGGTGAGCGTATCTAAGGGTAACCTGTTTAGCTACTTTATGACGATTTGGGCCGAGTAATACGCCGAGTTGGTGTTTACTTGACCCGGTAAAACCGAAAGCCGAATGGCTTTGCGGTTTTTTATTTTGTGAGGTGAGAGAAATGATGCTTATTGTAGACAACCTCTCCAAGTGGTTTGGTGGGCTGCGGGCCGTGGACGGCTGTTCATTCACCATCCGTCAGGGGACGATCACTGGATTGATCGGACCGAACGGAGCGGGAAAGACCACAGTGTTCAACATGCTGACTGGGTTCCTCCGTCCGGATGCGGGGAAGGTCATCCTTGCTGGTGAGGAGATCACGGGCCTTCCTCCCCATCGTATTTTCCACCGGGGAATCGCGCGCACGTTTCAGGTTCCACGCGAGTTTAAGAAGATGACCGTGCTGGAAAACCTGATGCTCGTGCCAGCGGGGCAGTGGGGAGAACAATGGTGGAACCCGTTCCTCCGCCCGCAGCAGGTAGCACGGCAGGAACGAGAGATCGCGCGGCGGGCACATGAGGTCCTCGAATTTCTCGGGCTCTCACGGCTGCGCGATCACCCGGCCGGAAGTCTCTCCGGGGGGCAAAAGAAGCTCCTCGAACTCGGCAAGACGATGATGAGCGATCCCAAAATGGTGTTGCTCGACGAACCCGGCGCGGGAGTGAACCGGACCCTGTTAAAGCAACTGGCTCTGGCAATCGAGCGGTTGTCCAAGGAGCGGGGGAAAACTTTTCTCCTTATTGAACACGACATGGACTTCGTGATGCGGCTGTGCAACCCGGTGATCGTGATGAGCGAGGGGCGCAAGCTGACTGAGGGCGAACCGAGGGAGATACAACGCGATGAAGCGGTCCTAGAAGCCTATCTCGGGGGGCAGTATGTCGTTGTTGAAAGTTGAGGAAGTGACGAGCGGCTACGGTGACATGGAGGTGCTGCACGCGGTGTCGCTTGAAGTAGGAGAGCAGGAAATCGTAACGATTATCGGGCCGAATGGGGCAGGAAAGTCGACGTTGATGAAGACGGTCTTTGGGCTTCTCACCCCGACCACTGGGACGATCCGGTTCGACGGGCACGAGATCACAGGCCTTTCCCCTGACAGGATTGTACGATTGGGGATGGCCTACGTTCCGCAGGTGGAGAACATCTTTCCCTCCCTCACCGTGCAGGAGAACCTGGAGATGGGGGCGTTCATCCGCACCGATGATTTCCGTGATCGCATTGCGGAGATCTATGCGCTGTTTCCCACTCTTGCCAAGCGCAAGCACCACCGGGTGGGGAAGATGAGTGGAGGAGAGCGCCAAATGGTGGCGATGGGACGCGCGCTCATGCTTAATCCCCGCTTGCTCCTCCTCGATGAACCATCGGCCGCCCTCGCGCCCAAGCTGGCGGCGGAGATATTCGCGCGGATCATTGCGATCAACGACACCGGCGTTGCTATCCTTATCGTTGAGCAGAACGCCAAGGAATCGCTCCGAATCTCCGGTCGTGGCTACGTCCTCGCCGGGGGGCGCAACCGATTTACGGATACCGGAAAGAACCTTCTGGAAAACGAAGAAGTGGGCCGACTATACCTCGGCGGATAGGAGCGATATGGCCACACTGACACAAATATCACAGCTGCTCATATACGGCACCATCTCGGGAAGCATCCTCGCATTGGGAGGAATCGGCGTTTCCCTTACCTATAGCATCCTTGGTTTCTCTAACTTTGCCCATGGGGACATCATGGCCATGGGCGCGTACATCGCGCTCGGACTTCTCGGGTTGTTCACCGCGTTGGGCGTGCCAAATACTCCGCTCGGTCCGCTTTCGTTCGGGCTGGGGTTTATCCTAGCTCTTGTCCTTTCGGTTGGGCTCACCGCGGTGGCGATGATCATCATTGATCGCTTGCTGTTCCGCCCGTTGCGCAATGCCGGACCGATCACGCTCATGATGGCCTCGATTGGGGTAGCACTCGGGCTGCGTAATACGATCCAGTTCTTCTGGGGGCCGCAACCCCATTATTATATCGAGGGGATCCAGCTTGCTTTACCGATATTCGGGACATCAGTGCGGATCAAGTCTGATGAGGTATTCATCATCGCACTGGCGATCCTGATGGTTGTAGCTGTGCACGCCTTTCTCCGCTACACCAAAATGGGTAAAGCAATGCGTGCGATGGCCGACAATGCGGCGCTTGCCCGCGTGAGCGGGATCAATACCGATCGTGTGATCGCGTGGACATGGGTGATCGGAGGTGGGTTAGCCGCAGTGGCCGG
>CAZTJW010000045.1:0-5942 GCA_964613775.1 uncultured Thermotogae bacterium | reverse complement strand
ACCGGATCCGGCGCAGGCGGCGGAGAAAGTACGGCCGCGCCTGACGGACGCGTGATTTCTTCACGAGCTCGATCTTTTCGATCTTGGGGGAGTGGATGGGATATGTCTTCTCCACCCCGATTCCTGAGGATATCTTGCGCACAGTGATCATCGCCCGCGTTCCCGATCCGCTCTTTTTGAGCACGATCCCCTCAAATACCTGGATTCGCTCCTTCGCTCCCTCGGCGATGCGCTCATGCACACGCACAATATCCCCGGGGGAGAATTCCTCGGTACGTTCCTTCAGATACTCCCGTTCCACTGCCCGTATCGTCTCATCCATTTCTTCTCTCCTAGTTTTCACCCACCACCCGGTCGAGGACGATCGCTATCGCCGCTCGCACCGATAGGTGGTTAAAGTCACTCTTTTCCCGCAGCGGTGGGAGAAGGACATCGCTTGCCTCGATCAGCTCGTCCGTCATTCCCCACCCTGTCCCGAATATAATGTACACTGGCCGGTCCTCCTCCCGCAAGCGCCGGTTCAGCTCCGCGTAGGAGATCAACTCCTTGCCGCGCCGGCGGGCCGAGGTCGCAACGAGCAACGGCGCCGTCCCCTCCTCCGCCTTGATCTCTTCTAAGGTCTCCTCCAAGTCCGCGGCCACGGTCACAATCTCAAGCGCCTCCGCGCGCCGGCTCTCTTCAGCAGCCTTTTCCCCTTCGGTCCAGAATCCACGGATCCGCCAGGCGATCCGCTGCTGCGAGGGGAGCGGCGTCACCACAAAGTAGCGCATCACCCCATATGTGTGTGCCGTGCGTGCGATGTCGTGCACGTCGACAGCAGTGGTCGAAGTGGCGACGATCTCACCCGTGCGGCTGCGCATCGGGAAGTGAAGCAAGCCGATATAGAGGTTACCCATCGGGATTTTCCCTGTCAAGCTCGAGTCCAAGGAGATCGGGTCGGTTGCGCGCCGTCTTTTCCCACGCCCGATGGGCCCTGAATTCCTCGATCTTCTTGTGATCTCCGTTTACAAGAACTGGCGGGACTTTCAGCCCGCGGAACTCCGGTGGGCGCGTGTATTGCGGCGGGCCAAGGTGGTCCTTGCGGAAGAAGGAATCGCTTTTAACCGATTCGAAGTCTCCCACTACGCCGGGAAGCGTCCGCGCCGTCGCTTCGACAACCACTGCGGCGGCAAGCTCTCCTCCGCTTAAAACGTAGTCCCCAATCGATATTTCCTCATCGACGAACTCCACCACCCGCTCGTCTACCCCTTCGTAGCGCCCACACAACAGGATCAGCCCGTCGTATTTGCCGTAGCGGATCGCATCGTCCTCTGTAAACAGGTTTCCCTGCGGTGAAAGGAGGATCGTGCGCAGGTTTCCCGATGCTTCCGCTTTTATCGCCTCGATGCCGCGCACGAACGGTTCCACCTTCATCACCATTCCCGGCCCGCCCCCGTACGGACGATCGTCTACGACGCGGTGGGGATCATCGGTGAAGTCACGCAGGTTATGAAGATGGACGACAATGGTTCCCCGCGCCTGCGCTTGCCCGATTACCCCGACAGAGAGGAACCCGGAGATGGCCTCGGGAAATATCGTTAAGATGTCGAAGCGCATTACATTAGTCGGCAAGCTCAACCACGACCTCCCGGTCGAGGCGGGCGGCGACTCCGTCCAGAAACGTACGCACTGCTCCGATGGTGCGCCCACCCCTGCCAAGCAGGCGACCGCGGTCCTCCTTGCCCACATGCAGGAAAAAGATATCGACTTTTTCTGTTTCGATGCGGTCGATCTGTACCTGTTCAGGTTTATCCACGAGGGAACGCACAAGAAATAGACACAGGTGGTAGAGCATGCTTCTCCCTTACGTGGTCGCAGTGTGGCTTCGTTTCGCCGCGTCCCAAGCGGCCATTACCCCAGCCTTGGATAGAAGATCGCGCGCCGCCCTGGTTGGCTTCGCCCCGTCGAGGAGCCACTTGAGCGCTGCCTCATTGTCCACCTCGAACCGTGCCGGGTCCGTCTTGGGATCGTAGTACCCGATATCGGCAACCACCTTGGTATCCCGCGGCTTACGCCCGTCGAGGATAACGATGCGATACGACGGCTGTCCCTTCCTTCCCACCTTCTTCAAACGGATCTTCGCTGCCATTTTTCCACCCCTTTTATCGATTTTTGTAATCTTTAACCCCAACCATAACGGCGCTTTCACCCTCGTCGGGCACCCCAGTGGAGTAGGACTCCACAGGGCGGGCAAGGCTCGACGCTACAAGTGAACGGTCCCCCAACAGAATTCATTCACACTACGAAGGTTCCCCGAGGAAATCAACCGGAAGGCGCCCCTTCATGTGCTTTTTCCCCATAAATTTGAGAGCGCGCTTCGCCTCGTTGAACCGGGAGAGGACGCGATTTATGTCCCGCACCTTCGTTCCACTCCCCCGCGCAATCCGGCGCTTGCGGCTTCCGCCAATTATAGACGGATTGAGCCGCTCTTCCAATGTCATCGAGCGGATGATCGCCAGAGCCCGGTCGATCTCAGCCTCATCGACCTGCGGTGTTCCCTTGAGCTTACCTATTCCGGGGAGCTTATCCAGGATCTGGGAGAACGGGCCTAATTTACGCATCTCCTCAAGTTGATCGAGGAAGTCCTGCAACGTGAACTGATCCTTGCGGATGCGGGTGGCAAGTGCCTCCGCCTTCTTCTGGTCGAGCTTCGTCTCAGCCTGTTCGATTAGAGTGAGGACGTCTCCCATCCCAAGGATCCGCGTTGCCATACGGTCAGGATGGAACGGTTCGAGTGCCTCGACTTTCTCCCCCACCCCGACGAACTTGATTGGCTTTCCTGTCACCGCGCGGATGGAAAGCGCTGCCCCACCGCGTGCATCACCGTCGAGCTTGGTGAGGATTACGCCCGTAAGGTCGAGCTGTTTATTGAACGCGGAGGCAATATTCACCGCTTCCTGCCCGGTCATTGCGTCGGCGACGAGGATAATCTCATTCGGGGGAAGCGCCTCCTTGATCCGTTCGAGCTCGGCCATCATCGCTTCGTCAATCTGGAGTCTTCCCGCGGTATCGAGGATGATCACGTCATACAGGTTCTCCTCCGCCCAGTCACGCGCATTTACCGCGATCTGGGGTGGGGAAAGGTTGGGAAAGGAGGCGACTGGGATGTCGAGGCTTTTCCCCAGTGCCTTAAGCTGGTCTATCGCCGCTGGGCGATAGGGATCGGCAGCGACAAGGCCCGGAGTATGCCCTTTCTTTTTAAGGAAGAGCGCGAGCTTCGCCGCGGTGGTAGTTTTTCCCGAGCCCTGCAGGCCGACGAGCATGATCACCGCCGGACGGTGGTCGAGGTTCAACCCGACCTGCGCTTCCCCCATTAATTCCGTGAGCTCATCGCGTACGATCTTTATCAGTTGCTGCGCCGGGGTGAGGCTCTCCAGGACCTCGGATCCCACCGCGCGAGCGCGGATCTTCGCGATAAGGTCCTTCACCACTTTATAGTTGACATCGGCCTCGAGCAGGGCAAGGCGAATCTCGCGCAGGCCTGCGTCCACGTCCTTCTCCGAGAGCCTTCCCTTGCCACGCAGGCGGGAGAAGATTCCGGTCAGCTTATCAGTCAATGACTCAAACATCTAACTCTCCTCAATAAAACTTCCATGACAACACATTTCCCCGGAACGTCGGGCACAAGGCCCAACACTACAGAGTAAATCCTTTCGCCTATTCCGTCAACCGATTTCCTCTTCATTCAGAAAGTTTGTCCCGATGCGTCCTTCCCGAAACGCTGGATGGGTGATGATCTCCTGGGCGAGGGCACGGGTGGTGGCCACTCCATCGATCTTAAATCGTTCAAGCGCCGTATACATCCGAATTCGTGCTTCCTCGCGGTCACTACCCCATGTGATCACCTTGGCCAGAAGCGAGTCATAATCGGGCCGCACCTCCATCCCGTCGTAGATGTGGGTGTCGATCCGCACCCCGTATCCGCCCGGGAGCTCGCGGAGCCTGATCCTCCCGGTAGAAGGGAGGAATCCCTTCTCCGGGTCCTCAGCATTGATACGACACTCGATCGCGTGGCCGTGGGCAGGGAACTTGTCCAGGGAAAGTGGCTCTCCGAGGGCAATGCGGATCTGCTCTTTGACCAGGTTTATCCCAGTGATCATCTCGGTCACCGGGTGCTCCACCTGGATGCGCGCGTTCATCTCGATGAAGTAGAAGTTCCCTTCCTTATCGAGGATGAACTCGACTGTACCAGCATTTCTGTACGAAAGGGCGCGGGCAGCGGTGAGAGCAGCAGCGCGAAGCCGCGCCCGCAGTTCGGGGTCGAGGTTTGGTGCCGGCGCCTCCTCGATCAACTTTTGGTGCCGGCGTTGGATCGAGCACTCGCGTGTCCCGAGCTGAACGATCGTTCCCCGGGAATCCCCGAGGATCTGCACCTCGACATGACGCGGGTTTACCAGGGCATGCTCGAGATAGAGGCTCCGATCGCCAAATGCCGTCTCCGCCTCGCGGGACGCCTGTTTGACCGCAGGGATGAGCTCATCCTCCGTATCCACGAGGCGCATCCCCCGCCCCCCGCCTCCGCGTACCGCCTTTACCAACAGCGGGTAGCCAACGCGCTCTGCCGCGGCAAGGAGTTCCGATTTATCCTGGGGAACCGGTTCTCCTGGCAGGACGGGGACCCCGGCCGCCGCAACCGCCCGGCGCGCGGCAAGCTTATCCCCGATGCGGGACATGGTGCGCCGATCCGGACCGATGAACGTAAGCCCGCCTTCCTCGCACACCTCGACGAGGTCCGGGCTCTCCGCGAGGAACCCATATCCGGGATGGATGGCCTGGGCGCCGGTTACCTCAGCTGCGCTGATCAGAGCAGGAATGGAAAGGTAACTTTTCGCTGGGTCGGCTGGCCCAATGCAAATCGCCTTCTCCGCCAACCTTAGGTAGGGCATCCCCTGGTCAGCTTGGGAATAGACAGCGACGGAATCGATCCCAAGCTCGCGACACGCCTCGATTATCCGCAGGGCGATCTCCCCACGATTAGCCACCAACACCCGGTCGAACGTCACACTTCCTCGAATAAAAACAGGGGCTGACCGTATTCCACCGGTTCCCCCTCATTCACGAGGATGCGCCGCAGTTTTCCGGCGCGCTCGGCCTTGATCTCGTTTAATACCTTCATCGCCTCGATGATCCCCAAGGTATCGCCGGGCTTTACTTGTGCCCCCTCTTCAACAAACGGTGGATCGTCGGGGGAGGGGCGGAGATAGAACGTGCCGACGAGTGGAGCGGCGAGGGTGAACGTCCCTTCTTCTACGGCAGGGGGGTGGGAGTCAGCACAAGGAGACTGAGATGACGCGCGGCGCACCGTGATGCGCCGATCCCCCTCCCATACAGTGATCTCAGTTAGATCCTCGCTCTTAAGCAACTTGATGATCTCACGTAACTTTTCCATCTCCCCTCTCCTTTGCCGCTTGATTTTACCGTAATTTCCGGGAGCAAGCAGCGGTCCCTTGCAATTGCGGGAAGAGTTCAGATAATACCCATTAGAGGTGAACCTTGCTGTGTCAGTTGGAGCGCAGATTGCGCTACTTATCTTCTTAATCGCTTGTTCTGCTTACTTTTCAAGCGCGGAGACCGCGATCACTTCCCTCGATGAAGGGAGGCTACGCTATCTCATAAACGCACACAAGCGCAAGCGCCGCGGCTTACGCCTGCTTCTTGAGGAACCAAACGACATGATTACCGCGCTTTTGATCATGAACAACCTGACAAACGTCGGGGCGAGCTCGTTCATGACCCTGCTTACGTTGCGTGTCCTGCCGAAGGGGCTCCCAAGTTACCAGGCCGGGCTCATCGCCACTGGCGTGATGACCGTTTCGCTCCTTATCTTCGGAGAGATCACCCCGAAGAACTTCGCCAAGAACAACGCCGAGCGCTTCGCCCTGGCGACGATCACCCAGATCTAC
>CAZTJW010000044.1:0-5979 GCA_964613775.1 uncultured Thermotogae bacterium | reverse complement strand
AGTCGCCGCACCGGATCGGTTCCACCCTCGCACTTCTTTCCGAAATTGTCCCCGATCGCAAGATCGCCCTCGGGCGCGAGCTCACCAAGGTGCATGAGGAATTTTTGCGGGGAACGCCGGCGGAGCTATTGCGCGCCTTGGAGGCCCGAGGTAGGGCAGTGAAAGGGGAGATCGTCCTTGTGATCGCGGGGGCGGGAGGGGAGCATCCAGCAGAAATGGCAGAGGTGGACCGACTCTGTGCGCTCCTCAAGAAAGAAGGGGTAAGCGGTAAAGCGGCGGTTCGAATCCTAACCGAATTTATGGGCATTCCCCGCAATGAGGCATACCGGTTGGTTCACTCGGGTTAGGTGTACTTGTCAGCGACCGAAGAGGCGGCGTAGGCCTGCGGTTTAATGCGCACGGCAAACCCGCTTCCGATGATCATCCCCACTACCTCGTCGATCATTGCCTTGGTGCGGCCGTTCTTCCCGATGTCAACGTGGATCTCCAGGTTGAACGGGAGAAGGGAGACGGCGGATAACTGCGCCAACAGCCTCTGCGCAAGCTCGAACGATAGCCACGCCTCGCGCCAGATCTTCTGGCGCAGGGACGGAATCTTCGGCTCACGGCGGCGCGTCCAGAAATAGCGACCGCCTTTTCCGATCTTGTGGAGCACGATTGCACTTACCAGGTCAATTGTATCCGTGTCAGTTGAGGAGTCGGTCCCAACAACGATCTCATAACGTGCCTTGGGATCGGCCTCCATCTCGGATACGATCGCGTGGATAACCGCGTCGAAATCGAGTGCACCTAAGTGTGGGTTATAAAATTCTTCGTCCATGTCCGCGATGATAGCGCCGGGAAAGGCGTAATTCAAGGGAGAGGAAGCCGCACAGTGAACCGGGCTCCACCTCCGGGGACGTTCTCCGCCCAAATCTTTCCCGCGTGCGCCTCCACCCACTGCTTAGCAATCGCCAATCCAAGGCCCGATCCGCCGCTCGCCCGCGCTCTCGCCCGGTCGCTGCGATAGAGCCGCTCGAAGACATGTGGGAGATCCTCAGGTGAGATCCCTGGACCGGTGTCGGTAACGGCAAGCTCGATCTCATCCCCCATCTTGTGAAGGGAGACCTCGATCCTGCCGTCCTTCGGGGTGTAGCGCACAGCGTTACTAACGAGGTTCACAATCACCTGGCGGATGCGCATCGGATCGATGGAAATCGGGGGTAGGCCCTCATCCGCGCTCACCACAATCTGCGGGCCGTCTTCAAGGGCACCGGCAATCGTGTCTGCCACTTGCCGCAGCAATGCGCCGATGTCCGTCGGCTGCCGGTTGAGCGGAAGTTCCCCCGCATCGGCCAAGGAGAGCTCGCGTAGGTCATCAATCAATCGCCCGAGATGGAGCGTCTCCTCGTAGATCGGGGCGATCGTCTCTGGGGTCGGCTCGTAGATCCCATCTAAAATCGCCTCCAGGTTTCCTTGAATGATGGATACAGGCGTGCGCAGCTCGTGTGCGATATCCGCAGTCATCGTCTGGCGGACACGCTCGGAGCGGCGCAGGTTATCAATCATCCGGTTAAACGACGCTCCAAGCTGCCCAAACTCGTCGCGCGCGCGCAGGACAACGCGCTGCGTCAAATCACCGCGCGCGATCCGCTCCGTCGCCCGTGACAACAAGCGCAGTGGGGAGAGGACCTGGGAGATCAAGACCACAGCGAGGAACAGGGCAACGCCCGTGGCGATCCCACCTCCGAGAAGCGCGGATTGCTTCGCCGAGCTTAAGAACTTCTCCTCGGCGGGGTCGAGGACGGATGACTCCGGATTAAGGAGGAGTGTCCCCACACGGGTATTGCCGATCTTAATCGGGATCCCGGCCGCGATCTCCTTGGGGGTGAGGAACTTTCCCACCCGACCAGCGCGGGTGGACACGACAACCTTCCCGGTCTCGTCAGCAAGGGAAAACCCGCCGATCATCGATGTTCTTCGCACGATCATGTGCCCATTGATGAATACGGTATACTGCGTGGACAGCAGCCGTTCGATCCCAACCCAGCTTCCGTTGAGCATGCGGTATTCAGCGAGCAGACCACATACCTGACGTGCGATCTGCTGCTTGTTCTGAGCGCGGAACTGGGTAAACCGAGCGGTGATCGAGTGTGCGGTGAGGAAATAGACGAGAGCGACCGCGATCAAGATCACGACCACAAACGACAACCCGAGCTTGAGTGCAAACGGGAATCGTCGCTTCATTTTACATCACGGGCGAACCGGTACCCCACCCCGTGCACGGTGAGGATATAGCGCGGGTTCTTCGGGTCCTCGTTAAGCTTGCGGCGGATATTCTTCACGTGGGTGTCGATCGTGCGGGCGAACGAGTCGTAGGTGTACCCCTGTACCTCGCGCAAAAGCTGCAACCGTGTAAAAACTTGGCCGGGGTGACGGGCAAGGAACACGAGCAGGTCGAACTCGGTCGGGGTGAGATCAACCGTCTCTCCCGCGTGCGTCACTTCCCGCCCCTTGAGATCGATCATGAGATCGCCCACCTCGATCCGCTCCGGTTCGCCTCCTTCCCCCTCGCTGCGTCGCAGTACAGCCCGCACACGTGCTACAAGCTCACGCGGGCTGAACGGCTTCACCACGTAATCATCGGCCCCGAGCTCCAGACCAACGACGCGATCGGCCTCCGCCGCCTTGGCAGTTAACATGATGATTGGAACGTTGGAATGGGCGCGGATACGCTTTGTCACGTCGATTCCGCTCATCTTGGGGAGCATCAAATCAAGGACAATCAGATCGGGCCCTTTATCCTCGAACTCCCGCAGCGCTTCCTCCCCGTCGTAGGCGGCATAAGTCTTGAACCCCTCCCGCTCCAGGTAAGCGCGCACGGTGCGCACGATCATCTCTTCGTCGTCGACGATCAGAATCCGTTTCATATCGATTTATTATACCATCTCTGGCGGTATCCTACTGGGCCTTCCGCTAGCGTAAAAAATTTTAGCGATATGGGATGAGTGGAGTGTGATAAAGATGTGAAGATCCTGTGGCGGTAAAGCCCATTGCTTTTCGCGCGTGAGGTCACTAACATACTTTCATCATTTGTGTCTGGAAGTGGAGGAGAAAAATGCGGACGATCCTTGTTGTTTCCACTGAGAACGGGACGGGAAAAAGCCTGCTTTCACTCGTGCTTGGCCGTTCCCTACGGGAGCAGGGGATTCCCTTTTCCTACATGAAACCGATCAGCTCAAAGGTTTCTTATTCCACCGGCGAGCCGCTCGATCGGGACGCCGGCACGATCCGGGAGATCTTAGGGCTGGATGATGATCTGAAGGATATCGCCCCCGTGGCGCTCGAAGGGCCATTTTTGCAAGAGGCGATTGAATCAGGCGATCGCGGTTTCCGCGCCCGTATCTTGGATGCGTTTACCCGCCTTACCCATGGGCGCCAAGTAGCGTTAGTCGAGGGAAGGGGGTACCTCGGGTTGGGAATAGGGGCCGGATTAAGCGATCTTGACCTTGCCCAAATTCTAAATGCCGATGTGCTCATCCTTACAAGCTACGACGGCGAGGAAGCGATCGACCGTATCCTGTGTGCACTGCGGTTGTTTGAGGGCGGGCCGAACATCCTCGGGGTCGTCCTCACCGAGGTAGCGATGGAAACACAGTTTGAGCAGGTGCGCGATGTGTTCGTCCCGTTCCTCGCCGACCGCGGCGCGGAGGTCCTTGGGATCATTCCATACGAGCGGCACCTGCGCTGGGTGAACGTGGAGGACATTGCCGAGCGCCTCGGCGGAAAGGTGGTTACTGACGCCCCACTCGATCTCCCTGTGGAGAATTTCCTGATCGGTGCGATGACTCCACAAGTTGCCCTGCGCAGCTTCCGCCGTACCCCGGACCTCGGGGTGATCACCGGCGGGGACCGTGTCGATCTCCTGGAAGCGGCGCTCACCGTTCCTAGCCTCAACTGCCTGATCCTCACCGGAAATACCTGGCCGCCGCGGCGGATCATCGCACAGGCGAATGAAAAAGGTGTCCCGATCATCGTGGTTGGGCAGCACACCCTCGCTGCCGCACAGATGTGCCAAGAGCTCCCCGGCCGGGCCCGCCTGCGCCGCGGAGAGCGCTTAGATGAGGCGATCGGGCTCGTGCGCAAGAATGTGGATTTACAACTGGTGTTGGAGAAAGCAGAGGATCGCTAGTCCGGCTCGATTACAGATTCCCAAGTCACCTGCGCTACTTTATTGATCATATTGGTGATCGGGCAGTACCGCTCCATGGAGAGCTTGATCGCCTTGTCCGCGTTCTCTTTAGGCACGTTTCCTTTGAACCGGTAGGTGAGATGAAGGCGGGTCAGCACCTTGGGATGCTCCGGTGCTCGCTCGTCCCCGATTTCGATGCGAAACGAAGTAGGCATAGTACGCATCTTACGCAGGATCGAGATCACGTCCATCCCGGTGCATCCGCCGAGTGCACACAACATCGTCTCCACGGGCCGCGCGGCACTATTCTGGCCCCCAACTTTGGGATCAGAGTCCATCACCACCACGTGTCCGCTCTCCCCTTGCCCAATGAACTGCATCCCATCGACAAATTTAACAACCGTCCTTCCCATCGTCCCTCCAAGTATTTAACTATTTAAATCATTGACAGACCCAACTATTGAGGCTACCATTCTAGGCTAACGAAACAAAAGGAGCAACCGACGAAGGAAAGCGAAGCGAGGAAATACTGGGTGCAAGTGTTTTCCGCTCTGGCGAGCGAGCCGCGCCTGCAGATTGTGCAGATGATCACCGGGCGCAAGGTTGATTGTCAGGAGATCCTGGAGGAGCTACCATTAAGCCAACCGGCGATCTCTTACCATCTTGCTCGGCTCGAGCGGGCGGGGGTGCTCGTCAAAGAGCGGAACGGCACGCGCAACTGTTACCACTTGAACCAGAACTTCATCGGACTAATTAACCTGTTGAAGGAGGATGTAGGATGAACCATGAGGTGATCATTTACACTACGCCGACTTGTCCATGGTGTCAAGCGACGAAGGAGTACCTGCGGGCACGTGAAATCGACTTCGAGGAGGTCGACGTCTCAGCCGATCCGGCAGCGGCGCAGGAGATGATCGCAAAGAGCGGACAGATGGGAACCCCAGTTGTGGACATCGACGGTGAAATTATTGTCGGGTTCAATAAACCGGAGATCGATCGATTACTAGAATTAAGCTAGGAGGAGCTATGTCACTTATCGGGAAAGAGGATCAACAGTATTTACAAAACGAGTTTTTGAAGTTGACAAGGCCGGTGGAGCTCGTGCTGTTCACAAACGGAAGCTGCCCGTCCTGTGCGGATACAAAGACGCTCCTCAACGAGACAGCCGCACTCTCCGACAAGATCAGTGTCATCAACTATGACATCGACAAAGATGCGGAAAAGGCGAAGGAATATGGAGTGAACGGGCGTGTCCCAACGATCGCAGTTATCGGGGATAAGGATTATAATATTCGGTTTTATGGGATTCCGGCGGGGTACGAGTTTGGAACCCTGATTGAGGACATCATCGATATCGGGCGGGGGGAGACCGGTCTTTCCGCCGCCACTCGAGAGGAGCTAGCTCATCTTGCGGAGCCGGTGCACATCCAGGTGTTCGTCACCCCGAGCTGTCCGTATTGCCCGCGGGCGGCGCGCACCGCCCACATGATGGCATTTGAGGCGGATAAGGTTAAGTCAGACGTCATCATAGCTAATGAGTTTCCCGAGTTGTCGCAGCACTACAATGTGATGGCTGTCCCCAAGGTAGTCATCAACGAGGAAACGAGCTTCGAGGGGGCAATCCCGGAGGAAGATTTTCTCTCGTTCGTCAAGCAGGCTGTCGCTTAACGGTTAGGTTTAGAGCCTGAAGCGCTCCGGGTTCGCCCGGGGCGCTTTCTCATGCCGCAGAAGCAACGAAATGCCGATCTTTCAAAGAGGTTCTTCGCTGTTTCACGTGGGTAGACGGAAGTCTTTGTGGAAGGAGTTTG
>CAZTJW010000043.1:0-6066 GCA_964613775.1 uncultured Thermotogae bacterium | reverse complement strand
ATCGCTTGGGAATGTGTGAGCTGAGACGCGGACCGATCTGCGCCCCGATGATCAGTCCAAGGATAAGTGGAAGAGCAAGCTCGGGGCGGAGGTCGCCCTGGGCCCAGTGCTGGTAAGAACCAATCATCGCCGATGGGATCATGACAAACAGGCTCGTCGCCACCGCGGTGACAATGTCCAGGCCGAGGAAGACAGCCAACGCCGGGACCATCACCGTTCCCCCGCCGATTCCGAACATCCCGGACGCCATTCCGGCGACGATCCCAACAAGAGCCGCAGTAAGACGAAAACGCGTTTTGGACACGTCCCCGCGGAGAGAGAAGGGAATCTCTTTGGGCGGCTTACCGAGAAGCATCATCCCCGTCGGATAGAGCAAGATCCCGGCGAACCCGATCGCCAACCAGCGCGCGTCGATGAATGCGCTGATCCATGCACCGGCCCACGCACCTAAGATCGCTAATGGCATGAGCAAAAGCCCAATACGAACATTGATTGCCCGATGCCCCCAGTACGCAATTGTCCCAGACAGGCTAGTGAACACGACCCCGGCGATGCTCGTCCCTGCCGCCTGATGAATCGTTGGCACGAACCCTCCCAGGAGCAGAAGCGGCACCATAAAGATTCCACCTCCCACTCCAAGTATGCTCGCGAATCCGCCGATCACGATTGCGCTCAAAAATAGGACAAAAAACGTATCGATCCCTAAATGCACAATGGTCCTTTCTTGTAACCGAGCATCTCCTCTCACTATACGCGATTGGAACGGGGAAGTCATTCGGTGGACGAATGCCGCGTGACCGGTTAGAGTTGGGGTGAAAGGGGGGACAATGGAGACACATGTGCCGACACGCGAAGAAGCGTTCGCTCTCCTCAAGGAATACACCAAGAGCGAGAGCTTAATTAAGCACGGACTTGCGGTAGAAGGGGTAATGCGCTACATGGCGAGAAAGCGCGGCGCCGACGAGGAAAAGTGGGGAATCATCGGGCTTGTGCATGATCTTGACTACGATCGCTACCCTGAGCAACATTGCCAGAAGACAAAGGAGATTCTGGAATCCCACGGCTGGCCGGAGGACTACATCCGCGCGATCATGTCGCATGGTTGGGGAATTGTCACCGACGTCGAACCGAAAGAGGAAATGGAGAAGGTGCTGTATACGATCGATGAGTTGACTGGGCTCGTCACCGCTGTCGCATTGGTGCGACCGTCACGCAGCGTGTTGGACATGAAGCCGAAGTCGGTCGCCAAGAAGTGGAAGGATAAGAGCTTCGCTGCTGGGGTGAACCGAGAAGTGATCAAAAAAGGCGCGGAGATGCTCGGGATGGAACTGAACGACCTATTCTCCGATGTGATCATGGGGATGCGCGAGGTGGCGGATAAGATTGGCCTTGTTGGAAACGTAAAAAAGGAGGGAAAATGACGGCGTACACTCCTAGTCGGTGGTCGCTCGTCGACCTCATCCCCTCCCCGGACGGGCCGGAGCTGAGTGAGTACATGCAGCGTCTGGGACAAGCAGCCACCGCACTCGCAGAGAAGAAGTCGGTCCTCACTCCCGAGATCAGCCCCCAGGAGTTTTCGCGGATCCTCCGGTTGATCGATGAGATCGCGGGGCTGTCCCGCAGGCTCGGAGCATACGCTGAACTGTGGTTTGCCGAGGATACCGCAAACCAATCCGCCCTTGCCCTACGTGGGCGGGTGGAAAAGCTTCTTGCCGACGTGCGCAACAAGACCCTGGTCTTCGAGCTGTGGTGGAAAAATTTGGACGATGGTGACGCCACTCGGCTCCTTGACGTGAGCGGTGACCTGCGTTACTACCTCGAGTCGCTGCGCCGGTTCACGCCGTATACCCTGTCCGCGCCTGAGGAGCGGGTGATCAACCTCAAGAACGTGAACGGCGTGGACGCCATGCGCACCCTGTACAGCATGATCACAAGCGCGTTTTCATTTCAGTTAGAGATAGATGGAACGGTGAAGACGCTCACCCGTGACCAGCTTATAACGTACGCGCGCGATCCTGACCCCGACCGGCGCGCCGCCGCGTACCAGGAGCTGTACCGTGTGTACGGAAACCACGGGACGCTTCTCGGCCAGATCTACCACCACATCGTGCGGGACTGGGCGGAGGAGAATATCACCCTGCGTGGATTCACCTCCCCGATCCAAGTGCGCAATTTGCATAATGACATCCCCGACACGATCGTCGATACCCTGCTTGGGGTGTGCCAGGACAACGTGGGCCTATTCCAAGATTACTTCCGGTTGAAGGCGAAATGGCTTAAGATGGAGCGGCTGCGTCGCTACGACATCTATGCCCCGGTGCGCGCCGCACGAAAGGAATACCCGTTCTCGCAGGCGATCGAGTTGGTCCGTACCAGTCTCGAACGCTTCTCCCCGGACCTTGCCGCCCAGGCCAACCGTGTTATTACCGAACGACACCTCGACTCCGAAACACGGCCGGGGAAGTACGGAGGCGCGTTCTGTTACGGGGTTCTCCCCGGGCTCACCCCGTGGGTGCTCGTAAACTACAACGGGCACTACGACGATGTTTCCACGCTTGCCCATGAGCTTGGGCACGCGGTACACGCTCTCATGGCCAAGGATCATTCCCCCCTCACGTTTCACTCCGCTCTGCCGCTCGCGGAGACGGCGTCTGTCTTCTCCGAGATTCTCCTTCTGGACAACGTATTGAGTACGGAGTCGGATCCGCGTGTGCGGCGGGATATCCTCGCCCGGTTTGTGGACAGCACCTACGCAACTGTGACGCGTCAGGCGTACTTCGTTCTGTTTGAGCGGGAGGCACACGCACTTGTTGAAACCGGGGCCACCACAGACCAACTCGCTGAACGCTACCTTGCAAACCTGCACGCTCAATTCGGGGACGCGGTCGAAGTGGGAAAGGAGTTCCGCTGGGAGTGGGTATCGATCCCCCACATCTACGAAACTCCGTTTTACTGCTATGCTTATAGCTTTGGTCAGCTCCTTGTCCTGGCACTCTACACGCGCTACAAGGAAGAAGGGAAACGCTTTGTCCCTAAGTACATGCGCATCCTCGCCCACGGCGGCGCGAAATCACCCCAGGAGATCTTGACCGAGGCCGGGATCGACATGACGGATCCGGCCTTCTGGCAGGGTGGGTTTGACGTCATAAACGAGATGATAAACAAGCTCCAGCATTAGGATTTAGAAGTCGTACGACAGGGTGAGTCCATCGTCGGTAAATCCGAGCGTGAATCCTTTCTCTTTGGCCACGGTATAGGCATCGTACCCGCTGTAAAGAGCCCACGCGAGATGAGCCAACCCGACGATTGAATATCCTTCGTGCCACCAGTAGTAGTCCGGGAATATGAGGCGGGTGATGTACTCACCGCCGACCCAGATCACCACATCAACGCTGAAATGAAGAACCGCCTTGTCCGTCTGGCCGTTCATCAATTGGCCCGCTCCCGGAACGAGGAACGATGCAAGCCCAGGGATCCATGCATCGTTCGCTTGTGCCGGCCGCGCGTTGGCAGCGAACGGTATGACGATGAGCATCCCAAGCAATACCAGCCCAATTAAAGACAGCTTACCCATATTCTGCTCCTCCCTGTTTTTTAAGCCGCGTTCGTTATCCGTCTCCCCCAATCTTAGCCAGAATCTCATCGGGAATGTCGAAGTTAGCGAATACCTCTTGGACATCCTCATTCTCGTCAAGGTCATCGATTAGCTTGATTACCTTCTCCGCTGCCGGTCCTTCCACATGCACGGTGTTCTTTGGGACCATCGTCGCCTCAGCGCGGCTGGGAGTGATCCCGAGCTTTTTCACCGCACTTTCCAATCCGGGAAGATCGTTTGGATTGCAGTAAACCTCAATGATATCGCCCTGGTCGTCAAGCTCCTGCGCCCCGAGCTCGATTAGGTTCATCAGAAGCTCGTCCCGATCAACATTTTCCGGGATCTCATCAAGCGTGATCACTCCCCGCCGGTCGAACAGCCATGCCACGCTCCCGGCGGCGGCAAGGTTCCCTCCGTGTTTGCTGAAGATATGGCGCACCGCTGCTGCTGCGCGGTTGCGGTTATCGGTTACCACACGCACGAGGATCGCCACCCCCTCCGGCCCGTACCCCTCGTACGTGGTCTCCTCATAGGCGGCCCCACCCAGCTCGCCGGTTGCCCGCTTGATCGCCTTTTCGATGTTTCCCTTGGGCAGGTTCGCCGCGCGTGCTAGCTCGATGGCATGAGCAAGCCCAGGATTGTTCTCCGGGTTCGGATCGCCGTTTCGCGCCTGCAGAGTGATCTCCTTGATCAATTTTGCAAACAGCCCGGAGCGGCGCTTGTCCTGTCGCTCCTTACGGTACTTTATGTTCGCCCATTTACTGTGTCCGGACATCCCTTCTCCCTCTCCTTATGGTCTTCTTAATCTCATGATAGCAGGTTGACTAGTGAGTGTGCAAGAAGGCCTCATTCAAACGGCTGTGGCTGGGAGAAACGGGGAAGGTAGTTCCCTGCACTTTCCAACTCCTGAATGAATCCGTTGGTGAAACCAAGGCGTTCTACTTCGGCGAGGACCTTGGCATACTCCGCCTTGGATAGCGTCCTTCCGAGGGTTGGATGATCCGCGACGAGCGGGGTGGGATGGTACTGGGACATTAACGAGATGTGGATCTGGGGTGAGATCTCATGTGCGAGGAAGCGCAGGACGCGGATGCTGTTTTCCACTGCTCCGGGAAGGACTAAGTGGCGCACGATCACGCCACTGCGGATGAACCCGTCTTTGTCAAGCCGCACTTTCACCCCTTTCTGGCGGACCATCTCCATAATCGCCCGTGTCGCAACCTGCGGATAATCGCGCGCTCCGGAGTAGCGGGCGGAAAGCTCGGAGTCCATGTACTTAAGATCAGGGAGATAGACATCGATATCTCCTTCTAGTTTTTGCAACGTCTCCACGCGGTCGTAGCCGCCGGTATTCATGACGAAAGTGGGATGGTGTCCGCGGCGGCGCAGTGCGGAGATGATCGCGCGCATCTGCGGGATCATGTGCGATGGGGAGACAAACCCGACGTGGGAGACACCGCGAGAGAGGATCATTTCGATGCGGGAGACGATTTCCTCGAGCGAAAGGTCGTATTCCACTATCCGTCCGCGGTTTCGGCTGATCTCGTAGTTTTGGCAGTAGATGCACTGCAGGTTGCAGTGGGTGAAAAAGACGTTGCAGATCCCATGTTCCCCTCCGAATACCGGTTCTTCCCCGTGATGCTCCGCAATCGCCCCGATCCCGAACCCGGCTCCGCTCCGGCAGACCCCAAGTTCGCCTTTAGTCCTATCGACATGGCAGTCCCACGGACAAAGAGCACAATCGCTGAGCGCGGCGTGCATCCGGGCGATCTCTTCTTCGAACATCATGAAAAGATGATACTCGCTCGTTTTGCCGGTATCATCACCGCAAAAAGGTGAAAGATGATCCGTGGACTAATCTTTGATTTTGACGGGTTGATTTTGGATACGGAGGTTCCAATTTTCCGTTCCTGGCAGGAGATCTTCGAGAAGCACGGCTGTACCTTGACCGTCTATGACTGGGCCGACTACCTCGGCCGGTCTCCGGATAGCTTCGATCCCTGCGATAAGCTTGAGGCATGTCTGGGCCATCCGGTAGCCCGGGAGGCTCTTCACATCCGTCAGCGGGCCAGAGAGGCGGAATTGATCGAGGAAGAAGCGCTCCTCCCTGGGGTCGTAGATTATATCAGAGAGGCGAAGCGACGCGGATTGAAGCTTGGGATCGCATCGAGCTCACCTCGAAGCTGGGTGCACGGGCACCTCTCTCGGCTCGGGCTGCGGGAGGAGTTCGACTGCATCCGCTGCGGGGACGAGGTAAAGGCGGCAAAGCCCGCCCCCGATCTTTTCCTCGCCGCTTTGGGCTGTCTTTCCCTCGGGCCCAGCGAAGCGATTGTGTTCGAGGACGCACCCCACGGGATCTCCGCGGCAAAAAAGGCCGGAATCTTTTGCGTGGCTGTGCCGAACGCCCTTACAAAGGCGCTCTCCTTCGACCACGCTGATCTTAAGCTTAACTCCCTTAGCGAGCTTTCCCT
>CAZTJW010000042.1:0-6160 GCA_964613775.1 uncultured Thermotogae bacterium | reverse complement strand
CCTGGCGGCATGCCACCCCACCCCGGAGAATACCCGAATCTCATCCAGCCGGGAAGCCCGGTCATGTAAAACATATTTCTGTATCCGTGTCCCATTGTCGTTCCTCCTTTTCCGAAGATTTGATCATTGGCATTATAATCATATGCACAAAATCTGTCAAGCCGATCGCCCCTCCGATCCACCGCGGAGACGCAGAGCTCACAGAGGATAAAAACGGAAACATTATCTGTAGGTAATGCCGCCCTTATCGCTGTAGTCGAGTCAGTTTAAAAATTATTTTCTCGGCGCTCTCCGCGTCTCCGTGGTGCATTCGAGATGCGGTAAACAAGTACTAGTTGACCAGCGGGCGGTTCCCACGGTATAGTAAGCACATGCACTATTGATGGAGGCCGGATGGGGAGACAGAAGAAACCGCGTTATTGCCAGGAATTTTCCGGATACAACCTGTTTAAGCCAAGCGGAGTTCCACTTGCCCAGTTGGAGATTGTGGAAGTCGCCCTAGATGAGCTTGAGGCGATGCGTTGGTGCGATTTTGAGGGGCATGATCAGGAACAGGCAGCGGAAGAGATGGGAATATCGCGCGGTACGGTGCAGCGCCTCCTCTACTCCGGGAGAAAGAAGCTGATCGACGCGGTGGTGCACGGGAAGGCGCTCGTTGTATCAGGGGCCGATCATGTTCTCATCCGCCAACCGGGGCACCATGGCCATGGCCGCGGAAGGTGGGGCGATACTAACCGGCCGGGTTTCCCCGCCATTTGATCTTTTATCCAAGGTGTTCGGGCGTCGTTGTTGACACATATATGGCCCACAAATTATGATAGAGAAATATTGTGAGGAGGAGTAAGTTGAGCGAACGGTTGATCCTAGTCACGAACGACGACGGCGTGAACGCGCCAGGATTGATGGCCCTCAAGGAGGAACTTGGCCACGTGGCGCGGGTGGAGGTGTACGCCCCTGACCGCAACTGGTCAGCAGCAAGCCGCACGATGACATTTCACAAGCCACTGCGCGTGGACCGGGTACAGCTCCTCGACGGGACAGTCGGGCACATGACGAGTGGGACCCCGTCTGACTGTGTCTCCCTTGCCCTGCTGGGCTTGCTCGATGCCCGCCCCGACCTCGTTGTCTCCGGGATCAATGCCGGGCTTAATGTGGGGCAGGATATCACGTATTCGGGGACCGTCGCTGCAGCAATGGAGGGAGTGCGAAGTGGGATCCCGTCAGTAGCGATGTCATTCGACGTGGGGACGGATCCCCGCCCCGACGCCGACTACGGTTTGGCAGCACGGTTTGCCGCAAAGCTAGCCGCGTTTCTTTTGGAAAGCGATCCGCTTCCCGAAGGGATACTGCTCAACGTTAACGTTCCTTCCTTGGTGCGGCCGGGAGCAGCCCCGCGGGTAAAGCTTACTCGTCTGGGGGGACAGGCGTACAAGAACTACCTCGTCACCGGCAAGGACCCACGCGGTCGCAGCTATTACTGGATCACCGGTGATCCGCTCACCGATGTCCCGCCAGAGGAGGAGGGAACCGACATCTGGGCGATCAAAAACGGGTTCATTTCCATTACCCCGATCCATCTTGATATGACTGAGTACTCACTTTTGGAAAAGCTCGAGAATTGGGAGGCCCGCCCCTGGTTTTCCGGCGATGGGTGACCTCGAATGCGCAGTAGGATTTACTACCAATATTATACGAACGTCACCTATTCTACGCCGGCGCACTGCCTCTCCTGGCACGGGAAGATCGTCCACGATCCGAACGCGTTCTCTCCAGTGACAGATGGATGCGTTTACAAGATCCTTGCGGTTTCCCACAAAGAGCTCTCGTATTATCGGGAGCAGGAACGGATAATGCGCGCCATTGCTCAAGCAGAGCTACACCGCCGTGAGCTGTTCGCTGCAGCGAAGGAGATGTTGGACAAAGACCCGGATCAGGCGGTGGAGCTCTCCTCCCAGGCAGCGCAGATCGAGGTATACATCCCGGAGCTAGAGCGCCTGGTGCGGGAGAAAGCTGACGTATTGAAGGCCCACCCGGATGTGTGTCAACGGTTGGGGAAGATCTTCTATCAGGCGTACTCGGATAAGTTCGGGCGGCCGCGCTACGAGCGGTTCCCCGAACGGATGCGGCTTGCCCGTGAGCAGGCAGGTTTGATCCGGATAAAGGAGCTTTTTCATCTTCCATGAGTGGTTTCTCGGCGGTGCAGGAACGGGGATTGATCGTTCTGGTGGCGATCGCGATTATCGCCGCTGGCCTCGCGTTTTACCTGCCCACGCTGTGGCATGCACGCGTTCCTCCAGTTGCCCCGATAGTAGTCGATAATGTGCGCATCATCGTCCCACAATTTCTGTCAGAAGTTCCTAAAGTAGATATCAATAGCGCAGGGATCAACGAGTTGACACAGCTTCCCGGAATCGGTAAGACACTCGCTGCGCGGATCGTTGCCTATCGCGATGCCCACGGGCCGTTCGCCCGTCTGGAAGATCTAAAGAAAGTAAGCGGAATCGGCGACAAGGTTATCGGACAGATTCACGACCTGGTGGTTGTCACCGTAAGCAACAAAGAGCGCTAGTTAGCGCTCTTGAGGTAAGGAGGTAACGGGTGGGAGCGGTTTACTCTCCAGTGATCGTGTACACGAGGGTAAGCCCGTAGTCACCCGGCCTGTAGGAAGCGGAATCGAGCTTGACCTTGTAATCGATCGTGAGCTTGTACGCACCGCGCTCGCCGCTGGCCACGGTCTGGTCAAATTGGGAAATTGGGGAAAATTTATCGCCGTTTGCGCGGAGCATGAGATCGGAGAGAGGCTTTACATATGTTCCATCATTGCTTGTTCCCATATTCGGTTCGACCGCGTGCACCTTCACCGCCCACGGGATGTTGCTCACCGCCACCAATGTAAGCGCACCATCATCCTCGATGTATCCAGCGGCCAAGTCAGCTTGGGTGGGCTGGCGCAGGTTAAAGTGGGAGACCACACTTGTCCCTACTTTTCCATGCCCAGCGATAGTGAGCGACTGAAATGGAAGTATCCGCCAACTTACCGTAACCGTTGTGGTAGCAGACTTACCCGCGGCGAGCCCAGGAATTGTCAGGATAAATATAGTGCCAATGAGAAAGAGCACCAAGCATCGTTTCATCTTCGTCCTTCGGTAGCCCGGCTGCCATCTCAGGCCCGCGGCTTTGCGCCCCTCACTTCAGCATTCGTGAGGTTTGCCTTTATCGGTCCGAAGCCTTCACCTCCTTTTAATCCCTCGGTCCACTAAAATTATTCCTCAATTATGCGGTTTTTAGACAAGGATGTTCGATGCTTCCGGTTGATTACTTGTGCAGTAGGCGGTAAGATTTGCCTAAACGAACGTTCGTTCTCAGGGAGGGCTTTTGAAGGAGAAAATTCTTTGCGCTGCGAGTAAGCTCTTCGCGGAAAGAGGGTTTTACGGGACCGGGATGAGGGCAATCGCTGCCGCGGCCAAGGTCTCGATCGGTGCCATCTACAGCCATTTCAAGACCAAGGAGGAGATACTGGAGACGATACTTTGCGATGAGATAGAGCAGCGCTCTAAGTTCATCCGAGAAGTGGCAGGGGAGAAGTTGCCCTTGGTAACAAAAGTTGAGAGACTTGTACGATTCCATTTTTCACTTCTTGAGGAGAGGCAGGATGCATCCCTTCTTTTTTTCAGGGAGCGGTTCGATCCGAATCCGAGGCTCCACCGTCGATTGGAGGAGCTGTACGATGGCTTGGCCGAACAGGTCGCTGGGCTGCTTAAGGAAGGGATGAAGGGGAGAGAGACCGTTCCTTATCCGCCCGTAAGCGCCGCTTACATCCTCTTGGGGATGGTGGAGACGGTGAGCCTGCGGGCGTTGGGGAACGACAAGGTTGCGATTTCCTTTAGGAAGGAAGGGCCCAAGGAATTGGCACGGGCGATATGGCTTTGGTTACAGGGGAGCCCGGAGAACGTGCCTGTGTGAAGACGGATATTTGTAAGGAGGAAAGATGCATGACTACAGCAAGAAAGCGATCCTTCTCGGGTTAGGAGCACTTGAGTTCACGCGTGAAAAGGCGCAGGAGTTTGCCGATGAGCTAGTGAAGAAAGGCCAACTCACGGTGGACGAGAAAGCACCGTATCTCGACGAGCTTATGAAGGAAGCGGAAAAGCGGGAGGAGCAGGCAATCGGAAAGATAAAAGCGGCGATGCGGGAGCTCATCAACGAGCTCGGAGTCGTGCGCAAGGATGACATCAACGGGCTCGAAGCGCGGCTTTCCCGGATCGAAGAGCTACTGCGCAAGCGTGAGGATCAGCGTTCTCAGTAGGTACCGTGAGCTGAAGCGCCTGCGCCGGATTACCGGGATACTTGCGCGCCACGGTCTGAAAGAGCTCGTCTTGCTGACACGTGGTCGACGCCCGTTCAGGCGGGCGCCGGTAACCACGCCGAACCGCGGCGCCCGGTTGCGTGAAGCGTTGGAAGAACTGGGCCCGACGTTTGTTAAGTTCGGGCAGATCATCAGTTTGCGTCCTGATCTTGTCCCTCCGGATGTCGCACTCGAGCTGCGCAAGCTGCAGGACGCTGCTCCACCTGTCCCGTTTTCCGAAATAAGAAAGGCGGTTGAGACCGAGCTCGGCCAGGCAATATCTCGGGTTTTTGTGGACTTTGAACCTGAGCCAGTTGCTGCTGCATCGCTTGCCCAAGTGCATCGTGCTCGGTTGCGCGGCGGGGGAACAGTGGCGGTGAAGGTGCAACGTCCCGGGATTGGTCAGGTGATTGAGTCCGATCTTGACATCATGTTTCATCTCGCGCGGTTGATGGAACGGCACCTTCCGGACGGAGAGCTGTATGCCCCGGTGCAGGCGGTGGAGGAGTTTGCACACAGCATCCGCAAGGAGCTCGATTTCATTCATGAGGCGCGAAACGCAGAGATCTTTGCCCGCAATTTCGCGGGGGATGAGACGATCCGGGTTCCCCGCGTGTACTGGGATTACACCACTTCCCACATACTGACGATGGAGTACATCGCTGGAGTCAAAATTGCTGATCTATCCGGCCTTGATCAGGCAGGTCTCGACCGGCGGGCCCTCGCGTGGAACGGGGCGAAGGCAACGCTTGCTCAGGTGTTTGATCACGGCTTTTTCCACGCTGATCCGCATCCAGGAAACATCATCGCCCTTCCGGGAAATGTTATTGCCCTCGTTGATTTTGGAATGATGGGCCGGTTGGAGGGGCGGCTGCGCGCGCAGGTTGGAGATATCCTGTTTGGGATAGTGGAACGAGATGTGGACTTGGTTATCCGTGCGCTTACGGATATGGGATGTGTGCAGCCAGGGCGCGATTCCGTCGCGTTGCGGCGCGATCTTCTCGACATGCTCGACGAGTATTACGGGGTGCCACTAAAACGCCTCGATTTCCGGAGGTTGTTCGAGGAAGGGATCGATCTCTTCCACCGCCACCGCCTCAAGGTTCCTGCCGGGTTGGTCCTCATGGGAAAGGCACTCACCACTGAGGAAGGAGTAGGGCGCATGCTCGATCCCGACTTTGACATGGTGACGATGGCAAAGCCATACGTGAAAAGGCTCCTTGTGCGGCGTTATGCCGCCGAGCTCAAGCCGAGCCATTGGTTGCCCGTGCTTGAGCGGTATCGTCGTTTCTTAGAGGAGCTTCCTGACAGGGTGGAAACGGCTCTGCACGGGTTATCAAAACACGAAACGGCGGACAATTCCTCGGCCCAGGCCTGGGAACGGGTCTCGGGGGCGCTTTTCATCGGAGCACTTCTGATCGGCTCAGCTATCATCCTCCAGGAAGGAATAGGTCCCACGGTTTGGGGGATGTCGATCATCGGCCTCAGCGGCCTTTTGCTCGCGACGCTCCTCGGACTCGGGTGCGGGATTTCGTTATTGTGGAGGCGATAGCAGTGGTCGGGCTTTCTGGTGTACCAAACGTGTGCATGGCGTTATCGTCCCCTGTAAGAGCCCGGGCACGTGGAGAGTAGAGCGTGCAGTAGGCTTGACGTCGGGAACAAAGGTGACTACAATTTTGAAAACGAACGTTCGTTCTAGTGCTGAAGAAGGAGGGTACGGGATGACTGCAAAAGAGAGGCCGGGAAGCATCACATCGGAGCTTGCGTTGAACACGCCGGAGAGGCTCATGCTGAAGATAGCTCGGAACAACCTCT
>CAZTJW010000041.1:0-6688 GCA_964613775.1 uncultured Thermotogae bacterium | reverse complement strand
CTTTTGTCGTCACCTTGAGTGGAGGGGAGAGTTTGTTGTAGTCGAGCCCGAGGGCATCTAGCTTCGCTTTGAGTACGTCCTTGAGATAATTTTCCAGGAACTTCTGCACGCGCGATGCTGCGTACAGTGCCGCTTGGTTACCATGGTTGTAGTACAGGGTGACATCGAGCCCGAGTCCAGGACCGCCGCTTCCTTTTTGCACGAGCATCAGAACTGGTGCCAGCTTGGCGTGGAGATCGGCAAGCCCCTGTGTGAGATCATGTTCGGAGAACGGAATGAACAGGGTTTCGCTTCGCAGGTGGGTTCTGAACGTGGGATCGTTCGCCTGGTCGATCACGATCACCGTCGGAGTGGTCTCTGTGATCCGGCGCTGTTCAGCACCGGTGTAGTGTCCCATTACCCCGACGATAAGCGGGTAGAACAAAAGAGGAAAGAAGACGGTCAGGAAAAGCGTGCGCCGATCCCTGACCGCCCCAATCATCTCCTTTGTGAACAGGAGTCTGACGTTCTCCCACATCCTACTTCGCAGGTGAGGTCTGTACCGTGGTGCCGGCGGTCTGCGCCGGAAGTAGGGCAGCCGATGGTTTACCCCGCTTCCCTACGGTCATCGGTGGTGTGTCGTCCTTGTACACGGTGATCGTGTGCACCGATTCCGCGATTCCGGAAGCGTTGCGGCTGTAGTAGCTGATCGTATGCGGTCCGTCCGCACCGCGGACAGTGAATGGGCCTACGTACTGGCACCAGGAGGAGCTATCGATTGCGTAATACGTGCGCGTCGTGCCGTAAGTGGAATGAGCGGCCAAGCCAAGGGTGATCGGTGTGTGTGAGGTGAGCCACTGCCCAGTTTGGTTTGTGTAGCTCGGGGTCCCGAACGAGATCGTGGTCGCCGGGGGATGATTATCGAGGAGAAACGTGAGGGCGTGTACTGGCTCAGTGTTCCCCAGATAATCGGCCGCGTAGTACGCCACGTTGTACACTCCGTCCGTTCCGGTGAGCTTGAACGGAGCCGTGTATTCCTGCCACTTTCCACCGTTGATCGAGTAGAGGATCTTTTCTACGCCGCTACCTGGATCGTGTGCGGAAAGCGCAATTGGCACGTCGGAGGTCACCACGATGTACCCCTGGGGAGACCGGGGCAAGCTCGTCGCTGGCCCGTGCGCCGGGGTGAAGTGGGTGAGGGCCACCGGCGGGGCGATGAGGGGATAGGGATCAAACGGGAAGCTATACGGCTGGTCACCGATCCCGTCGCCGTTGTTGTCCGCGCCCGTGTAATCGCTCCAATAGTTGCCGGTCGTTCCGCGGTACCACTTGTTCTTGCGTGGGATATCGCGACCGGAGATGCCATTCCGAATGAAGCTACAATCGAACACCACGTTATCGCGAGCGTCCGCATCCGCGACCACCCCGTAGCGGTTGTCCGCGAGCACAGTCTTGGTGATCGTGATGCCGCGTGTGTCCAGAAGGTGGATTCCGATCCCGTTCAAATTCAGCTCGCACCCGTCGATTTTCCCGTTAATCACCGAGTTTAAGTAGATCCCGGCGTTGCGCGCTCGCTCGATTACGCAGTTTTTGATAGTGAAGTAGCGGGTAGTGTGATCGATATAGATCCCGTAATCGGCGTTCGCTGCAGAGATCGACCAACCGGAGATGACGTATGGGTCAGCCTGAGTCCCGCTTCCGGAGATAACGCCGTTTTCCCCGGTAAACTCGCTGTCGCTTCCGATGTAAATCGGCGCGTGCTTCCCCCACCATAGGTAACTGTTACTCGCTCCCCCCCCCATCAGGACGACCGATATAGCCCCGATTACCAGCAGGGCCGCCACTAGTGCGATCTTCCTGGTCATTGTCCCCTCCTTAAATGAATGATCCATCGATTAGGATACCACCTTTTTCGGCAAAAGAAAAGGATTAGGTCGTTCCTTCCGCATCCACTGCTGCGAAGAACACCTCTTCTAGGTCCGGTACCGCGAACCGTGCCTTGAGTTCGTCCAGAGTGCCGAGGGCATGCAGTCGCCCGTGGTATAGGATCCCGATGCGATCGCACAGTTTCTCCGCGATGCGCATAATGTGGGTGGAGAGGATGATCGTCCGTCCCTGTCCCTTCAGTGTGCGGATCGCCTCGACCACTGCACGTGCGGCCATCACGTCCAGGCCAAACGTGGGCTCGTCGAGGATGAGGACAGGAGGATCGTGAATCAATGCGCGTGCCAGGGAGAGCTTCTGGCGCTCGCCAGTGGAGAACCTTCCCACTCGCCGGTCGGCAAGCGGCGTGAGCTCGAGCATCTCGAATAGCTTTTCGGCGCGCCTGTCGATCTCTGCATCGGTAAGGCGGTTAATCCTGCCGAAGAACCGGATCGTCTCTCTCGCGGTGAACCGATCGTAGAGCCCGGTTTCAGTGGCAAGGAACCCGATGTTCTCCCGCACCTTATCCGGCTCTCCCTTTACATCGAACCCGGCTACCGTGGCAGCACCGCTGGTCGGGGTGAGGATCGTGGCAAGCATGCGCAAGGTGGTTGTCTTCCCGGCTCCGTTCGGCCCGAGCAACCCGAAGATCTCACCCTTCTCGCAGGAGAACGAGACTCCGTCCACCGCATGCACCTCGCCTTTGCGCGATGGGAAGACCTTGACAAGCTCCCGCGCTGCGACCATCGCCTCGCTCACAAATACTCCGCCTCCACCGCCGGTTGCAGAACCTCCGGGATGCGTACTCGTCCGTCGGGGAGTTGGTTGTTCTCCAGGATCGCCGCCATCAACCGGGACGTTGCTACCCCGGAACCGTTTAGGGTATGTACGTAACGCGGTTTCTCTCCCGGCGCCGGGCGGTAGCGGATCTTTCCCCGCCGCGCCTGGAAGCCCTCGCAGTTGCTGCACGATGACACCTCGTAGTAGCGGTCCTGGCCCGGCAGGTATACCTCGATATCGATTGTCTTGCTCGACTGCTGCGCTAGGTCTTGCGTGGTGAGGAGGACAACGCGGTAATGCACATTGAGCGCCTGCAGCACCCCCTCTGCCTCATGCACGATCTTCTCCAACTCCTGGTAAGACGTCTCCGGGGTAGTGTACTTGAACAGCTCCACCTTGTTGAACTGGTGCACCCGGATCAGTCCGCGCTCCTCCTCTCCGTACGTCCCTGCCTCGCGCCGGAAACACGGGGTGTACGCGACGTAGTTGAGCGGCAGGTCACTAACAGCGAGGATCTCCCCGCGGTGCAAGTTGGCGAGCAGGCTCTCCGCGGTCGGGTTCAGGTAGAGGTCATCCTTTTCACAATGGTAGAGGTCATCGGCAAACTTGGGAAGTTGGCCTGATACGTAGAAGCTCTCTGAATTGGCAAGGAATGGGGGTAAAATCGGGGTGTATCCATTTTTTACGTGGTAGGAGAACATGAACTGGATGAGGGCCATTTCTAGGACCGCACCCATGCCGATGTACATGGGGAACCGCGTTCCAGCGATCATCGCTGCACGACGGAAGTCGAGGATTCCCTTCTCCTCCCCGATTTCCAAGTGATGCTTCACCGGGAAGTTATATTCCGGTCTTTCCCCGAAGCTACGTAGTGTAACCTTTTCCTCCTTCTTCCCCACGGGAACGGAGGGATGGGGAAGGTTGGGGAGGCGGGCGAGGAGGTCATCGATGCGAGAAGCGATCCCCTTGAGCTCGTCCTCGAGTGTGCTGATCCGGGATGAAGTCGTGGACAAGGATGCGAGGAGCCTGGACGGGTCCTTCCCCTCCTTTTTCAGGCGTCCGACCTCCTGCGAGCCCCGGTTGCGCTCCGCTTTGAGCGCTTCCACCTCCTGGATCAGCTCCAGGCGACGGTGGTCAAGGTCCACGATCTTCGAGATGTCGATCGCGGGATTTCTCGTTTTAAGTCTTCTTTCGACCCCCTGTGGGTCCTCACGTAGCTTCTTAATATCAAGCATAATTCGCCTCCATTGCTTAAAGATTCTAGAGGAAATAGTTATCCCGGGCAACGTTTCACGTTTAATTGGGTTCACCTGTCTGCTATAATTTTCTTCATCGTGTTTGGGAAAAGACGTATTTTCGTTTTAAGCTTGGATGGGGTGCCGTTCTCGTTCTTGCAGGCAGGGATCGCCGCCGGAAGGTTCCCCAATATCGCGGAGTTGGGGACGCCCGTGCGGATAAACTCTGTTCTTCCACCGATCTCCTCGGTCGCGTGGGCAAGCTTCTCTACCGGGGTGAATCCGGGGGGGCATGGGATATTTGGGTTTGTCGAACGCGATCCACGGACGATGCGCACCCGGCTAGTTAATGCACGTGACCTCATTGCGCCGCCGTTGTGGACACGGCTCAATCGCGCGGGGAAGCGGGTAATCGTGATAAACGTACCGATGACCTATCCTCCGCATGAGATCAACGGGATCATGATCTCCGGTTTCCTCGCCCCTAACCTTCCGCGCGCGGTCTATCCCCGTTCCCTCCTTCCCAGGCTGGAGCACCTCGGCTATCGGATCGACCCGGACCACACACTCGGCCTGTCCGACCGCAGGAGGTACCTGGACGATATCCTCACCACGCTGCGCGCCCGTCGCCGTGCCGTACTCGATCTCATGGGCGAACCGTGGGACTTCTTCATGGCGCACGTGATGATGACCGACCGGGTCAATCACTTCTTCTGGGCCGACGGCGAGGACGAGAAAGCGGAGTTTCACTCGGAGTTCTGGGAGTTCTACAGCATGGTCGACCGTTTCGTTGGGGAGGTGGCAGGTCGTCTTCCCCGGGATGTCCAGCTTCTTTTGCTCTCCGACCACGGGTTCTGCCGGCTACGCTGGGAGGTTGATCTGAACGCCTATCTCGCCGCAGAGGGGATCCTCCGGTTCAAGAAGGACGGGGATGGGATTGCTCGCATCGATCCCGGCTCCTATGCATACTCCCTCCTCCCCGGGCGGATCTACGTCAATCTCCAGGGGCGCGAGGGGATCGGGCCGGTGAAGCAGGGGGACTATGACCGCGTGCGGGATGACCTTGCCGCGTACCTTACCGAACTTGAGGATGAGACAGGAAAATCGGCCATATCGCATGTCTTCCGCAAGGAGGAGGTCTACCACGGCCCTGCGTTCGACAGCGCTCCTGACCTCGTCGTCCTCCCCCGTGATGGCTATGATCTCAAGGCGCGGTTCTCTCCCGGCGACATCTTTTCCGAAGGGGTTGGGCGAACCGGGATGCACACCTATCCGGACGCGTTTGCGCTCGTGCGGGGAAAGCGGCTGCGCGCGGGTGGAGCAATCTTTGATGTTACCGCAACAATCCTTGCTCTGTTCGGGTTCCCTATTCCAGAGACGTTTGATGGAAGGTCCCTTCTTCCCGAGAGGCGATAGGATGAGGCTTTTAATCTATTCCAAGGCACTTTATTCGACGTTTGTCTACTACAGTCCGGACAGGATCCTGTTCGACGCTGGAGAAGGGGCAAGCTCGATCCTGGCAAACAAGACGTTTGCCATCAAGCGTGTCTTCCTTTCCCACGGCCATGCCGACCATATCGCTGGGCTAATGGGGCTTATCAACATCCGTAACAACGCGATGGGGGACAAGGAGAAGGAGCTGACGATCTACTACCCCAAGGGGAACTACCTCATAAGTGAGATGATGAACTTCCTCGCCCATATCAATCGGCGGTTAAGCTACAACCTGGAATGGGTGCCGCTTTCCCCCGGGGATAAGGTGGAGCTTCTTCACGGCCAGATGCCCCGCTACATCGAGGCGTTTCCCACGGTGCATGTTCCCAACGAGATTTCACTCGGATACAACATCGTCGAGGTGCGCCACCGGCTGCGGCCAGAACTTTCCAATGCTACACAAGAGGAAATCATAAGAATCGTGCAGGAGAAGGGGAGAGAGGCAGTAACCGAGACCTACAAGCAGCGGTTATTCTCGTTCGGTGGCGACTCCGTGCCAATCAAGCCAGCTTACGTTGCTGGAACCGAGGTTTTGTGTCACGACACCACGTTCCTCGACGAACGCGATCGCAAGGAGTACAAGCACGCCACGCTGAAGGAAGCGATCGCGGTCGCCCGTGCCGCCGGGGTGCAAAAAGAACTCATCTGCCTGCATATCTCCAGCCGGTATAAAAACAAAGTGCACGAGATCGCTGCGGCAAGCGGGTACTACGATGGGCTCGAGTTCAAGGTTGTCCTCGTTCCACCGGGGCGGATATTCACCGTGGAGTGAGAATGCGAAAAGATCGAACGGGGCTCAGCCTAAATCGGCATTACTTTACCCGGAACGCGCGCTGACCGCCCGCCATGGTCTCACCGCCGTAGTCAATCACAACCAGAGCGAGGTAGATCCCTGGTGAAAGGGAATCAGTAGAATGATCCTTCACGGTGATGATGCGTGTCGCGCCAGGAAGAATGGGAAACTTCTCAATAGGGATAGTACGCGCTGTCTCGCCTTTCTGTGAGATGATCTTGATCGATCCCATTGGCTGCAACTGGACGTTGCCCGTGTTTTCGAATGCCACGGTGAATGTGAGTGGGTGTAGTGATGCCACACGCACGCTCGTCACTCGCCCAGTGCGGATCTCGGTACCGGTGATCGTAACATACACCTTCACTCCGAACCGTTCCACGGCAAGGACGGTGGCTCCTTGCTGTTTCACCGGGTGGGGGGAGCCCTGCACAAAGATCATCCCCCAGTAAGTCCCGCTCACCCTGGTGGGAACGTGCACGGTGAA